>DASSRK010000038.1:0-12471 GCA_035701825.1 Steroidobacteraceae bacterium | reverse complement strand
CACTGCTCGCGATTTCCTGCGCGCCGCTGCCGCGCGACGTGAAGACCGACCCGGCCGTCGAACCGGAGAAGACGCGCGCCGACTTCGACAGCCGCGTCAATGAGCATTCACGCAAGTTGCTCGAGGAGGGGCGCGAGACCTATCGGTACGACTCGTTCGGCAGCGAGGATTTCTGGGGTGGGAAGCTGCGCCTGCACGAGGCCATCCTCGGCGAAAAGCAGGGCGGCGTCGGCGCCGGTCTCACGCCGCGGCAGGCGCTGCAGGCGGGATTGAAAGTCGACGTGGGCAAGGTGCCGCGCCTGCTGGTGGAAGTGATGCGCGAAGGCGCGGTCAGCCTGGACAACCCGGAAACCACGCTCGAGCTGCTGCGCGCCGACGCGGTGGTCGGCGTCAAGGGCGTGTTCGGCGAGGGCCGCAAGATGACTGCCATCGGGATCACCTGCGCGCTCTGCCATTCCACCGTGGACAACTCGTTCGCCAAGGGAATCGGCAGCCGGCTGGACGGCTGGCCGAACCGAGACCTCAACGTGGGGGCGATCGTCGCGATGGCGCCGACGCTCAAACCCTTTGCGGACCTGCTGGGAACGGACGAGGCCGGCGTGCGCAAGGTGCTGCTCGGCTGGGGGCCGGGGCGATACGACGCGGAGCTCAACCTCGACGGTCGCGGCGTGCGTCCCGACGGCAAGACTGCCGCCACCCTGCTGCCAGCCGCCTTCGGCCTGCCGGGTGTCAACCTGCACACGTATACCGGCTGGGGCTCGGTCACGTATTGGAACGCGTACGTCGCCAACACGCAGATGCACGGCAAGGGCGTGTTCTTCGATCCGCGCATGAAGAACCCGACGCAATATCCGGTCGCGGCGCGCGCGGGATTGTGGAACATCCGGAACAGCCCGGACCTCGTCACCCCAAAGCTCGCGGCGCTCCACTACTACCAGTTGTCGATCCCGGCTCCCGAGCCGCCGGAGGACTCGTATGACAAGGCCGCGGCCAGGCGCGGCAAGGCGCTATTCGAAACCAAGGCGCAGTGCGCCACCTGTCACGTGCCGCCGCTGTTCACCGAGCCGGGATGGTCGATGCACACCGCGGAGGAAATCGGCATCGACGATTTCCAGGCCAGCCGCTCGCCCGACCAGAAGTTCTACCGCACCACGCCGTTGGGTGGCCTGTTCACGCGCCAGCAGGGCGGGTTCTACCACGACGGCCGCTTCGCGAATCTCGAGGCGGTGGTGGCTCACTACTCGCGCCATCTCAATCTCGGCCTGTCGAACGCGGAGCAGGGCGACCTGGTCCAGTACCTCAAGTCACTGTGATCCGGCGGATGCGGTCGGATCCTGCGCGGCGAAAATGCGCCGCACCGATTCCATCGTGTCCGCGTCCTCGACGCGCTTGTCGGTTCGATAGCGCTTGACGCGCGCGAGCCGCAATGCCAATCCGCCGGGATACCGCGGGCTCGCCTGCAGGTCGCTGAACGCGATCTCGACCACGATCTGCGGCCGCAGGTAGACGGTGTACGCATCGCGATGCGATTCGCGCGCCATGAATTCGCGCGTCTGCCAGGCGAGCATCTCGTCGGTGAGTCCCTTGAACGTCTTGCCGAGCATCACGTACTGCTGCGTCGCGGGGTCGTAGGCGCCGAGGTGCAGGTTGGAGAGCTTGCCCGCGCGCCGGCCGTTGCCCCACTCGGCGGCCAGCACCACGAGGTCGAGGGTGTGCGCGCGCTTGATCTTGAGCCAGCCCGCACCGCGGTTGCCCGCCTCGTAGGGCGTATCCAGCGACTTGGCCATCAGGCCTTCATGCCCGTGCGCCAGCGCCTCGTCGTAGAACGCCGTAGCCTGCGCGCTCGAGCGCGTGACGAGCCGCGGAATCAGTTGTTCGGGCGGAACGACAGCGCCCAGCACCTCGAAGCGTTCGCGCGCCGGGAGCTCAGCCACGCCCCGCGCGCCGCGGCGCAGGCAATCGAAGTAGTAAGCCCGCATGGGCAGCGTTTGCCGCATCCGCGCCACGTCGAGCTTGCGGCCGAAGCGCTTCATGGTGGTTTGAAAGGCATGCGGGCGTCCGGAAGGCGCGAAGGCGATGGCCTCGCCGTCGAGCACGAGCTCGTCCGCCGGCAGTGCGCGCGCGGCATCGGCGATCTCGGGGATCGCGGTGGTCACGTCGTTGAGGTTGCGAGTGAAGATGCGCACCTCGTCCGCCCGCTTGTGGACCTGGATACGTGCGCCATCCATTTTCCATTCGAAGGCGACATCGCCGGTGAGCATCGACAGCGCTTCGTCCACGTCGCTCGCGGTCTGGGCCAGCATCGGTGCCACCGGCGACATGACCTGGAGCTGGAAGCGCGCCAGTCCGGGCGCGCCTGCTTCGAGGCCGGTACGCGCGATCACGCCGAGGTTGCCTTCGTACATGGCGGCGCGCCGGACCTCGGCGACGGGCAGCCGCGTGACCTGCGCGATGGCCTCGATCATGACGCCGGCGAGCGCGCCCTGGCGCAGGTCGCCGGCCAGCAGACGCAGCAGGAACTCCTGCTCATCGGCGGTGGCGCGCGCGAACAGCGCGTGCAACGCGTCGGCCCGCCGCCCGGCCGAACCGGCGCCGCGGATTTCCGCGAGCTCGCCCAGCAACCTGTCTACTTCATCGAGCTCGAGCGCGGCGACGCCGGCGGACGCGGCGGCGCACGCCCGCAGCATCGCGGGCCCGACACCGATGCGGCCCTGGCGGATTTCCCCGGACAGGTACAGCACGGCGATCTCGAGCTCCCTGGGGCCCAGCATGCGCAGGTATTCGGCGAGCAGGCGGATCTTCGCCGAGCGCGACGAGGTCGCGGCGACCTGCCGGGACCTGACTACCAGCGTGGCGAGCAGCGTCATGGGCGTCGCGAGCGGACTGTCATCGTGGCTCGCTCCCGAGCAACGCGATAAGCCGCTCGCCCGGCGAACGCCGTGCGGCGCGGCGCCGCAGTGCGCCGTTCTGCCACGCGGCGAACACCGCCGGGTTGATGTACGACTTGCGACACACCGCCGGCGTGTTGCGCAAGCCCGAGGCAACCTGCTCGACGACGCCCTTGAGACATCGGCGCAGCGCCGCGTCCGTGCGACGCTCGGGCAGGGGCACCTTGTCCAGCAGCGTGAGCGCGTGCAGGGTCGCATGCCAGGTGCGAAAGTCCTTCGCGGTGAATTCGCCGCCCATGCGTTCGCGCAGGTAGTCGTTCACCTGGCCGGAGTCGATGGCGCGGCGCCGGCCGTCGTCATCGAGGTACTGGAACAGCGCCTGGCCCGGCAGCTCCTGGCAACGGCGCACCAGTCCCGCGAGCCGCGCGTCGGCCACCAGCACGTCGTGCTCGGTACCGCCCTTGCCGCGGAAGCGCAGCAGCGCCTTGCCGCGCGCCGGGAAGCGCGCGTGGCGATCGCGCAGGGTAGTGAGGCCGAAGCTGCCATTGGTGCGCGCGTACTCCGCATTGCCGACGCGCACCTGGGTGGCGTCCAGCAGCTTCACCACCAGTGCGAGCACTTTCTCGCGTGGCAGTCCCGGCCGCCGCAGGTCGCGGCGCACCGCTGCCCGCAACTTCCACAGCGCCTTGCCGAAGCTGCGCATGCGCGAATGCTTGTGATCGTCCCGCGCCTCGCGCCACTCGGGGTGATAGCGATACTGCTTGCGTCCGCGCGCATCCCGTCCGGTGGCCTGCAGGTGCCCGCGAGGATGCGTGCAGATCCACACCTCTTCGTAAGCGGGCGGAATCGCGAGCGCGGCGATGCGCGCCAGGGTTCGCGGATCGCGAACCGGCCGACCGGACGGACCGACATAGCTGAAGCGTGGCGCCGGCGGCTTCCTGCCACGACGCTTCGCGGCACCCCGCCGCACGCGCCGAATACCCGGCTGTCGATCGTTGACGTAGACGAGACCCCGGGGCGCGCGTGCCATGACCCGAGCCTGCCGTTCGCGCGCGCGCGCCGCTGTAGGCGGGCGGACGACAAGCCCGTCGGCAGGGATGAACGCAGGCGCCATCGCGCGGCGCGCGGGCGATGGCAGCGCACAGGCTCGCCGCCCGGCGAGCGCCGCGCAAGCCGCCGCATCGCGCGGTTCACCGGAACTGCGACATATTTCCGTGTGCAGCGCGGTGGCGCGCGCCGCGCCGCGGGCCGCGCGCGCCGGCGGCGTCACCGACACATCATATATGCACGGTGCGAGTAGCTAGGCCGATGGCGCCGTCCCGTCGCCGCGCGCGGATCGGCATGGCGCCGCGGCTCCGCTTTCCCCGGCACTAAGTCGCAGATCGGGATCTCCGCGCGCGACTTCCCGCTTGCGCCGCGCGGTCACGCGGGTAGCTTCGCGCAACAGGACCCGCGCAATGGATCGCGCATGCAAGCTCTCGCTGCCGCACGCGCGGCGCGACCGCTGCAAGTTCAGGAGGAACGATGGCTAGATTGGTCGGCACGCTGCTGCAGAAGGACGATGGCGCGGGCGGGACGGGCCCGAAGAATCTTCCCAACTGGACCACCTACCGGGTCACCGTGTACTACACGTCGAAGGTATTCGACGAGGAACGCCTCATCGAATCCGAGGCCAGTGTGTTCGCCGATGGACGCTACGAGCTCGTCGCCAACGGCAACGAGCGCAAGGACGAGAACGCGCGCGTCGCGGTGTTCGCGCCCTCGGGGGAGTCGCTGGCGGCGGCGAAGCTGCGCGACCTGCTCGACGGCGATTCGGTGCTCAAGCCGATCGAGGTTCGACGGCCGACCGCGGATTTCCAGATCGATCCCATCGCGGCCGCGGCGGCCAGCGCCATCCGGTTGAGCGGCCGTGTGTTCGCCACCGAGGGCGGGCTGGCTTCGGTGGGCGGGCTGCAGGTGCGAATCGTCGGCCGCGCCGATCCCGACGAAGCCTGGCTTCCGATCTGGTCCGGCAAGACCGATCGGCAGGGCTACTTCGCCGCGACGGTGAAGAAGATCGCATTGAGCGAGGCGGTGGCCGTGATCGGCGAGTCCGCCGCGGCCCAGGTGCAGCCGATCACGCTGGGTGACGATGAATGGTTGCCGACGCCGGTGATCCTGTTCACGCGTGCAGGCGCGGCCACGGACCCCGACGCGCACGATTGCGCCTGCGACGTGCCGCCGCCCGCCACGCCCGAGGGGACCGAGCTCGCGGTGAACGGCGCGAGCTTTTCGAGCGACCTCGGCGTGGGTTGCCAGAACTTCACCGTCCCGAATCGGACGCTGGAGGAATTCGACTTCTTCAAGATCGCGCGCACCACGGATCCCGCGATCCGCGGCCTCACCATGCCGGACTTCCAGCCGCGCAAGCTGGAACTGCCGGAGATGGACGTGGCGGTGTTCGATCGGGGCACGCTGGCGCAGGCGACGCAGATGTCTTCGGTGGTGGCGCGCAACACCGCGGGGCTGTCGCGCAGCGCCGGCGAGCCTGACGCGGCGGCAGCGCGCACGCTGACCGCGTTCTCCGGCGCGCTCGCGGCTTTCCAGCCGGCGGCCGCCGGCGTCGCGGCGCAAAAAACCCTGGCCGACTACATCAACCTGGCGCCGCTCAGCGCCACCGGAGTGAAAACCGCGGCCAGCTGGCGCCTGGTCACCGACGACGAGGCGGCCATTGCCGCGCTGCGTGACGCCACGGCGCGCATTCCCACCGCGGCGCTGCGTGCCGCGGTCGAGGACCCGGACAGCTTCACGCCCGAGCGCATCATGACCCTGGAGCGGCGCGCCTCGGCGCAGGCGCTCACCAACTACCTGCAGTGGCGGGCGAAGCCGGTGACCGGCCGCGGCGAGATGAACGAAGGCAACGTGGTCGACTGGGATGCGACGCGCGAGTTTTACCAGGCGACCTCGATCGCGCATGGCCACCTGCTGCAGTTCAAGCAGGTGTGGAAAGCGGACGGCTACTCGCTCGGCGGGTTGATCAAGAGCGTGCCGCTCGCGCCGGGCCAGAAAAAGCTCATCACCGTGCTCGACTGGGATCGCACCGATACCGCGACGCGCGACGAGGAAACCATCAGCACCGAGCTGCTCTCGGCCAATCTCAGCCACGATCGCGACATCAACGAAATCACCAACGCCGCGTTCCACGAATCGCTCAACGGCGGCTCGAGCGCGAGCGTCTCCGCGGTGGGCGGCGGGCTGGGGCTCGCGATCGGCCCGCTGGTGATCGGCGGCGGTGGCGGCTCTTCGTGGGCGAGCTCCGATGCCTGGTCCGACAACTCGCGCGACTTCAGCGCGCAGACCCAGAACGATCTGCGCGACCGCACGTCACAGGCCGCATCGTCGGTGCGCAACCAGCGTTCCACGGTGGTCGAAACGGTCCACCAGCAGGAACGCGTGGGTGCGACGGTGGAGGTCATCGCCAATCACAATCGCTGCCACGCGCTGACCATCCAGTATTTCGAGGTGCTGCGGCACTTCGCGGTGCAGGAGCGGCTGGCCGGCGTGCGCGAGTGCCTGTTCATCCCGCTCGAGATGACCCCGTTCGACGACGCGAAGGTGCTGCGCTGGAACGACATCCTCGAGCGCGCCTGCGACCGCCGCGACCTGCTGCCGGGCTTCGATTCCATCCGCCGGCTGAACTCACCCGACCAGGTCCCGCCCGACCGGCGTTTCGCCGACGACCCCGTCGAGGAGATGTCGGGCATCCTCAGGCTGCGCGTGTCGATCGCGCGGCCCAAGGATCCGGACGAGGCCTCGCGCGTCGTGCTCGAACAGTCCTCGTGGGGCCTGCTCGGCATCCTGCTGCGCGTCAATCCCGAGACGGTGTACGAGAAATACAGCCGCAACGCGGCCAAGCGCGACGAGATCTTCCGCAACGAGATCGCGCCCGACGTGGCGCGCGCCTTCCTCGAGAGCCTGAGCGTGGTGCTCATCGACAGCGACGGACAGGAGCACGATGCCGGTTTCGACCTGACAGTGCTGTCGCGCTACCAGGAGAACGGCATCATGGAGCTGGCGCTCAACGACGCCGGCAACTCGCCGCGCCTGACGCGCGCCGAGATCGCCGGCATCGCCATCCGCTCCAACTACTCGCTGCCGGAGTTCAGCAAGGTCATCGTCGAGGCGGCGCAGGTGGACTATCGCACCGAGCGCATCAGCCACAACCTGTATCGCAACGAACGCGTGCTCGACGACGTGCAGGATGGCGACGCCGCCTTCCTGTCCACCGCCGCGCTCGACTGGCTCGAGGAGCGCAACCAGCTCACCGAGGATCGCGCGCGCCGCAAGCGCCTGCTGCGCCACCTCAACGACAACATCGAGCGCTTCCACCGCGCGATCTGGCTGGGCATGGATCCGGACCGGCGCTACATGCTGCTCGACGGCTTCGAGGCGCCCAACTCCGGCGGCCGCTCGGTGGCCTCGGTGGTCGACAATCGCCTCATCGGCATCGTCGGCAACTGCCTCGTCATGCCGGTGGCGCCCGGGTTCCAGCTCGATCCGCTGCTGGCCGAAGCGCTCAAGGGCAGGAAGGACGATCCACAGGCGGTGCTCGAAAGCCTGTACGAGGTCGCGCCTTCACCGCCGCGCCGGCACAGCGTGCCAACACGCGGCGTGTTCGCCGAGGCGATGACCGGCACCTGCAAGAGCTGCGAGCTCATCGAAGAGGATCGCTTCTGGCGGTGGAAGGGATTCCCGCTGCCCGACGCGCCGCCGCCGATCGCGCCTCTATCCACCGATTCGCGCTTCGCGGCGGCCGGCTCGCTCGCGCCCACCCCGCTGCCGGACGCGCTGGTGAAATTCCAGACGGTGCCGGATGCACCGGCGCCCACCGGCATGGCCGCGGCGCTGCAGCTGCTCGGCAAGGACGTGTTCAAGGACCTGACCGGCCTCACCGCCAACCAGAAGAACGCGCTCGCGGCGTTCACCAGCACGCTGGCCTCGAGCGAAGCATTCGCCGGCGAAGCCTTCAACCTGGCGCTGGCGCAGGACGCCTCCCAGAACATCGATCGCACGCTGGGCCAGATCCAGGCTGCGAAGTCCGCGGGATATCTCACGGACGAGCAGGCGAGCGCGGCGGCGCGCGATGCCCTCAATCGTGTCATCGGCGCCGACAGCAGCGGCAGTGGCGACAACATCACCAAGCTTCCGGAAGTGGAAGAGGCCATCAAGAAGGCCGCCAGCAGCCCGGATGGCTCGGCCACGGTGACGCGCAGCAACGGCGAGAGCAGCGAGTCCGTGTCGTTCAAGAACGAAGCGAGCGATCTCGTGATCGGCAAGGCGCCGGTGGGCACGGTGCGCGACTTCCAGGTCAAGGATTCGAAGGGCGTGCTCGACGACATCTGGCTGGACGTGCCGCTGATCAGCGACCAGATCACGGCCGCGAACGACTACGAGGACGGCGCCCGCAGCGACGTGACCGAGCTCGCGCGCTTCATGGGCCTGCAATTCCAGCCCAACGGCAGCAACCCGTTCTTCATCGACATCGTCGAGACGGCGCTCAAGGCCAATTTCCTGCGGCCGAATCCCGCCGACGCCACGAAATTCCAGATCCGCGTGCGCGCCCAGGTGGGCTATCCCGCCGATCCCAAGGACAACAAGAAGGTCGCCGCGCCCGCCAAGGGCACCAAGTACGCCTTCCTGGCCATGGTGCACGGCAACTCCACGGCGTGGAACCTGAAGAATCCGATCACCGACACCGGCCGCACGACCGCGGGCCTGCCGATCGCTTCGGTCGGAATGGACGACCGCGAGGATTACAAGGGCTACGACTATCTGCAGAAGGCGCTCGCCGAGCTGAAGCAGCCGATCGTGTCCATCAGCTTCTCGCACGCCTTCCCCAACATGGTCGGCTCGTTCGTCGAGTTGCGCTCCGAATTGCTGCTCGAGGCGATGCGCGTGGTCATCGCCGAAGCGGGCAAGGCGGGCGGACTGCTCGAGAACGTCGACTTCCAGAAATGCGGACTGTTCGGCCACTCGCGCGGCGGTGAAGCCGTGGTGCGTGCCTACGACTCGCAAAAGACCAAGGCGGTGCCGGGCCTGCGCTTCCGCGCCACCTGCTCACTGGCGCCGACCGACTACCGGGGCTCGACCAATGCGCACAAGCTGTCGATTCCCGCCGAGGCCGACGGCAACTACTTCGTGTTCTACGGGACGCTGGACGGCGACGTCCATGGCCAGCGCGCCGCCGGCGTGATCGATCGCGGCGGCACCGGTTACCGCCTGTACGACCGCTCGTCCGGCGACAAGACCATGGTCACGGTGCGCAACGCGATCCACGACTTCTTCAATCGCAAGTGGCCCGAATCGGTGGAATGGCCGGCGGGCGTGCCCGCCACCGCGTTGACGCGGCCACAGCAGGAAGACCTGGCCATCGAATTCATCGGCGGATTCTTCGACCTGCTGTTGAATGGCAATGCGAAGCTGCAGCCGTTGTTTCGCAACGAGGTGGTCAGCAGCGCCGTCACCCGGATCGCGCGCAAGGAGCCCCTGCTGGCCATGCAGTGGCAGTTCAACTCGAGCGAGAAGGTCATCGACAGCTTCTCCGGCGCCGCGGCGGAAGCCGGCACGCGCAACGCGGGAGCCGGCGGCGCGAGAGTGCGATTCGCGTCGCTCACGCCACCGGCCGCCGCGATCGACCGCAGCCTGGAAATGCGCGTGCCGCACGATGACAACGCCTATCGCATCGACAAGGCGAGCGTCGGCGGAGCGGCGCACACGCTCGGCTACGACCTGGGCAGCATCGACGTGAGCGCCTTCGACCTGCTCACGTTCCGCCTCGGACAGCTGTATCCCATCGCCGACCAGCCCGCGATCGAGGCCGCCGCGCAGCCGAAGTTCAAACTACTGCTCGAGGACGCGGACGGAAACTCCGGCGCGGTCGACAGCGCGGTGGTCTACGGCAACCAGAAGAATGGCTGGGCCAAGCCGGACAAGAAGGAGATCGATGGCCGCGAGGCGACCCTGATGTTCCTGCAGACCCTGGCCGTCACGCGCAAACAGCTGGAAGACGCGGCCAAGCCCAAGAAGATCAACCTCGCCAGGTTGAAGACCCTGAAATTCGAATTTGTCACCGACGCCACGGCACAGGACGAGATCTGGCTCGACTCGATCCTGTTCGCGCGCAATTGACGGAGCACCGACCATGGCAATGACCCGATTGATAGTCCTGCCGGTTCCCGACGCGCTGCGTCCGGTACTGAACTACGAGGCGCGCATCTTCGTCGGCAGCGACGTGGCATTGCGGCCGACCGCGACCGCGGCCGCGAAGCTGGGCGACCAGGCGGTGGACGGCTTCCACGTGCAGTCGCTCGGAGAAAGCCTGAGCGGCTACCTGAAGCAGATGCCGCAGGTCGGGGACCCATTGCGCGTCGCGCTCGACAGCACGGAGCTGGTGGACACCGGCCTGACCTACCAGGAACCGGACGGCGGTCCGGCCATCGCCTGATCGTCACGGAGAGACAAGATGCAGATCGTCGGCAAACTACTCGGCGCCAACAAGGGATACCTCGGCCATCGCGTGGAGGCGCTCACGGCGGTGAGCGGCATCGAAGCGGCGGAACGCGCCAACACCAACGTGCTGCTGGTCCAGGCCGACGTGGCCGACGACGGCAGCTTCGAGCTCGGGTTCACGGACCCGCTGAAGCCGCAGGGCACCGCCGAGGTCAGCGTGCGCGCGCCGACCGGCGAGCGCATCGCGCTCATCGATGCCGCGCTGGCCAAGGACAAGCCGCTGCGCATCGAGGCGAAGCCGCGCGCCGCGGTGCCGGTGAAAGTCGAAGTCGATCCGTTCGCCGCGTCGCTGGGACCGGTGAACCTCGCGGTGCAACTCATCGACAAGGCGCCGGACCGCGTCGGCAACCAGCTGGTTTCGATCTGGGGCGTGGCGCGCCCGGAGCGGCGCGGCCGCGGCGAGCCGCCGCGCGTGGTGCTCGGCGCCGGTTACACCGACGCGCGCGGCCTGGTCAGCATTCCGATTCCGCGCCGCGCCTACGAGCGGGTGGAAGCCGTCATACCGGCCGACCAGTCGGGACGAGAGCCGACGGCGTTCGAGCTCGACGAAGACCACCTCCCGGGCGGGCAGGTGACGGTGTCGGTCAGTCTTCCGCCCGCATCGACTGACGCGGATACGGATACGAGCACGGACACCGACACGACCGATACCCAGGACTGCGACTGCAAGGAAGGTTCGGTCACGCCGCGCACCCCCGATCACGACGCACTGGTCGGCGCGACCGGTGTCTACGCCACCGATCTCGGTGTCGGCAGCTGTCCGAGTCCGGCAATCCCCAACCGCACGCTCGAGGAATACCGCTACTACTCGCTGGTGCGCACCACGGACCCGGTGTTGTTCGGCACCAAGTTCACGCGGCCCAGGCCGCTCTCCGAGCTCGGCGTGCAGCTCGCCGGTGAGCTCGCCTACGGCATCGGCGCGTTCGACACCGCGCTCGCGCCGAAAGGGGGCGATGTCAATACGGACGTCAGCGTGGGGCGCGCCGCCGGGCGCGGCATCGATGCGCTGCGCCTCGCGAGCCCGACCTACCGCGCCTCGGGCCTCATCAATGCGCGCGCCTGGCGCGAAACCGGCGACCTCGACGAAGTGCGCAAGGCCATCCAGGCGCGCGCCAGCACGCTGTCGGAGGACACGTTGCGCCAGGCTCTCGCCGATCCCGACGGCTTCACGCCGACCACGCTGATGACCGCGGAGCGCAGCGCGGCGTTCGAATCGCTGGCGCGCAAGCTCGACCTGCATGCCGGCGTCGTCGGCGGGCGCAAGCCGATCAGTGCCGACAACATGCCGGGCTGGGACGCATCGCCGCGCACCTACCAGGCCGCGACCATCGCGCACGGGCACGTGCTCGAGTGGCGCCAGGTATGGCGCGCCGACGGCTACTCGCTCGGCGACCTGCTGTACTCGCTGCCGCTCGCGCCCGGCCAGAAGCGCAAGATCGTGGTGCTCGACTGGGATCGGCGCGAATCGGCGATCCGCACCGAGAGCCGCAGCGTGAGTGAATCCTTCAGCGCCGACCTGAGCCGCGATCGCGCCGTCTCTGAGATCGTCAACTCCACCATCACGGAAAGCATCCGCGCGGGTTCCAAGACCAACACCTGGGCGGCGGGCGGCGGCCTCGGCCTGGGCATTCCCTTCTCCGGCGGGTTCTTCGGGCTGGGAGTCGCCGGCGGCGGCGGCGGCTCGAGCTCCAGGGCCTGGCAGGATTCGGCGCGATCGCTCGGCGCGTATGCCGGCCAGCAGCTCTCCGACCGCACGCAGCAGGCGTCCGCGGCGGTGCGCAGCCAGCGCGCCAGCGTGGTGGTCGGGCAGGAACAATCCGAGGCGCTGACCGTCACCTCCGAGGTGGTGGCTAACTACAATCACTGCCACGCGATGACGGTCGAGTATTTCGAAGTGCTCGAGCACTTCCGCGTCGACATCGAGCTCGCCGCGGTGAGCGAATGCCTGTTCGTGCCGCTGCAGATGACGCGCTGGGACGACCTCAAGGCGCTGCGCTGGCGCGACACCCTGCAGACCTACCTGCGCGATCGCGCC
>DASSRK010000037.1:0-18858 GCA_035701825.1 Steroidobacteraceae bacterium | reverse complement strand
GCATGCTCCGGCACCGTCTTAGCGGAGTTTCATTGGCAAGGCGTCTTTGTTTGGATGGCCTGCGGGCCCACCAGGGGGATTCAATGAAGAAGCTGTCATTCCTGTTTGTGTCGTTCGCGCTGTCCGCGATCGCGGCGGCATCGCCCAACGGCGGGCCGCTCGGCGATTTCACGGCCCACGGCGACGTCGGTTCACCCAAGATCGCCGGCTACGCGACCTACAACGGCGCGTCGCAGGTCTACACGCTCACCGCGGGCGGCGTGAACATCTGGGCCCAGCGCGACGAGTTCCAGTTCGCGTATCGACCGATGACCGGCGACTTCATCGTGCAGGCGCTGGTGGAGTTCGTCGGCAAGGGTACCGATCCGCACCGCAAGGCCGGCATCATGGCGCGCAGCACGCTCGACTTCGATGCCACCTACATCGACGGCGCGCTGCACGGCGACGGCCTCACCGCCATGCAATTCCGCAAGGCCAGGGGCGGCGACACCGAGCAGGTGCAGATGCCGGACGCCAAGGGCGCGAACGTCATCCAGCTCGAGCGCGTGGGCAACACCTTCATCTGGTCGGCGGCCCGGTTCGGTGAACCCTTCCAGGTGGTCAAGCAGGAAAACGTCGACCTGCCGGCGCAGCTGAACGTCGGCATCTTTCTCTCGGCGCACAATGTCGACGTAAAGGAAACCGCGATCTTCCGCAACGTGCGCGTGATCAAGCCGGTGAAGGTCGGCTTCCAGCCGTACCGCGACTACATCGGCAGCCAGCTCGAGATCCTCGACGTCAGCAACGGCCACCGCTCCCGCATCTATTCCTCGCGCGTGCCGTTCGAGGCGCCGAACTGGGCGCCGGATGGCGGCTCGTTGTACTACCAGTCGAGCGGCAGCGACAACGCCACGCGCGGCCGGCTGTACAAATTCGACCTCGCCACGCGCCTGCCGCAGCTCATCGACACCGGCTACGCCACCCGCCTCAACAACGATCACGTGCTGTCCTTCGACGGCACCCAGTTCGCGCTCAGCGACAATTCCTCGGGAGAATCGGCGATCTCGACGATGCCGGTGCGCGGCGGCGTCCCCACGCGCATCTCGCCGAACACGCCTAGCTACATGCACAGCTGGACGCCGGATGCGAAGTGGCTGATCTACACCGGCGGCCGCAAGGCCAAGGGCGCCAAGGACAACGAGTTCGATATCTTCAAAACGCGCAGCGACGGCTCGGGCAAGGAGATCAACCTCACGAACTCACCCGGGCTCGACGACGGCCCCGAGGTGAGCCCCGACGGCAAGTGGATCTACTTCAACTCCACGCGCTCCGGCCAGATGCAGATCTGGCGCATGCGCAACGATTGCCCGGAGAAGCCGACATCGAAGGAGGACAAGGCCTGCGGCGCCGCCGAGCGCGTGACCAACGATCAGCATTGGAACGACTGGTTCCCGCACTTCTCGCCCGACGGCAAGTGGATCACGATCATTTCGTACGGCCTGGACGTGGAAGCGTCCAACCACCCGTACTACAAGCACTGCCTGCTGCGCCTCATGCCGGCCGACGGCAGCGCGCCGCCGAAGGTGATCGCCTACGTGTACGGCGGCCAGGGCACCATCAACGTGCCATCGTGGTCGCCCGATGGCACCCACGTCGCCTTCGTGAGCAATTCCGACACGCTGTAGTCAGGTTGCAAAGACGGTGCCGGAGCATGCATTCCGGCATAACTCGCAAGGCTGAGGCCTGTTCAATGAAAACGCCGCCAGAACTGGCGGCGTTTTCCGTTCGCGAATGCGGTGAGTTATGCCGGAATGCATGCTCCGGCACCGTCTTACCAGCACCGTCTTACTTCGCAGGCAGCGCCGCGGTCTCCACCAGCAGATCGAACTCGGGCACGGCGGCGTCGTAGTAGTGGCTCGACACTCCCTCTAGCTTCATCGCGTACAGCTTCTTGTCGACGACGCGCAGCACGGCGCTGCCCTTCTTGGTCATGCCGTCGGTCGGGGCGTAGTTGTACTTCACGCGGATGCCCTTGCCGCCGAGGAAGTCGACCGGATCCACCGACTCGGTGTTGAACACGGTGATGCCCTGCAGGCGGTAAGACGCTTCCACCATCGACGCCAGGTCCTGCGGGCTCATGTCGGCACGGAACAGCGGGGCGCGCTTCTCGGCCTTCTTGTCCTGCTTGATCAGCGACTGGCCTTCGGGCAACGCGCCGATGAACGAGATGCTGTCGAGCAGCGGGCCGTTCTTGGTCCAGCCTTCTTCGTACTTGGTCGGCGACGTGTACTTCGGCAGGCGGTTCCAGGCCGCGCTCGGCTGAACGGTGAACGCGTTGGTCGCGACCGGGGTCGCCTTGGCATCCACGAGCGTGTACGCCGGCGCCACGCAACCCGTGATGTAGGTGAGCGGCAGCAATGCCAGGAGAGTGAGCGGCAGCGACAAGCGATTGGGCAGTTTCATAGTGTTCTTGCCTTTGATCATTGGGTCAGCGTGAAACGAACCATGCCGCCATCCTTGGCGGTGGGATTCAATTCGAGATATTTGTTGAGCGAGGCCTTTCCTTCGTCGGTCTTGCCTGCCTTGAGCAATGCGTAACCGTGGGCGCGCCAGGCCTCGGGCGGCGCGTCGGGCAATGTAATGGCGGTGGCGTACGCGGCGGCAGCCTTGTCCGCGTCGCCCTCGCCGGCTCGCAGGCGATACACCTCGCCTTCGTTGTAGCGCAGCAGCCCGGTCCAGCCATCCTGCGCGAGATTCTGCAGGATATAGAGGCTCGCGCCCGCGTCGTTGAGGCTGATCTGCTCCTCGAGCAGCATCGGCATGTGCTCCCGCGTGATCTCGACCCACTCATCGCGGTGGTCCGAGAAGTTGCCGCCGGCCGCGAGCTGCGCGGCCGTGTCCTTGAGATCCACCATGCGCTCGTCGGTGGCGGGATGGGTCGAGAACGCCGATTTCGAGGCGTCCTTGTATTTCTGGTCGTTGAGCTTCGCGCTGGCCTTGCGCTCCTCGATGACCTGCTTCCACACCTCGGAAGCCGCACTCGGTGTGTAACCGGCGCGCGACATCAGCTTGATGCCGAAGGCATCCGCCTCGGTCTCCTGGGTGCGGCTGAACTGGAACATCGAGGTCAGCAGCGCGACATTGAGGGCGCTGCCGGCCAGGCCGACTCCACCGATGGCCGTGATCGTGCCGAAGAACGCCGATGCGGCCGACTTGCGGCGCACGCTGCGGTACTGCGTGATCTGGTGCTTCCGGAAGTAGTGCCCGGCCTCGTGGCCCAGCACCGCGGCGAACTGCGCCTCGTTGCGGATGCGCACGGCCAGCCCGGTGTTCACGATCATCATGCCGTTCGGGAACATCCCGGCATTGAACGCGGCATCGTGGATCACGTAGATGCGCAGGTCCGGCACGGGGCGCTCCACCAGGCGCTCGACCACGCCGCGCGTGTACGCGTCGAATTTCGGCGCGTCGAGCCGCTTGGGCGAGTTCTTGATGGCGTCTTCGAGCTGCTCCAGGCTCTGCCACATGCCGCGCTCGTCCTTGTCGACCGGCTCATAGCCGGGACCGATCAGCGCTTCGATGCCAGTGTCGAGGACCTTGGCGGAAGCCAGTCCGGGCATGCAACAGGCGCACACGCCCGCGCCCGCCAGGAACCGTCTGCGAGACCCGTCCATCGCGTGGGCTCAGGCCTTCTTCTTCTTGGCCTTGGGCTGGTCGTTCATCGGCTCGAGCAGCCGGTTCACCAGGTCCGCGGCGCCCGCCTCGGTGCGGATGTCACCCGTCGCGGAGGCGACGAAGTTGAACCAGACGACATTGCCGGTCTTGAGGTCGACGAGCGACGCGAAAGCCTGCTGGCTGCCACCTTGCGGCAGGATGCAGGCGCCGACGATGCAACCCAGCATGCCGATGCCCTGCAGCGCCACGCGGCCGCCGCTCGAAAAGCTGTCGCGCGCAAACACGAACAAGGCGTAGTCGTAGCCGGCGCTCTTGCCGAAATCCGTGGCCAGCTTGCCGAGCGTCCAGTCGAGAGCGCCATTCTTGGTGGGCAGCTGCTGCATCGGCTGGTACTTGTGGATGAGGATCGACTGGCCGACGACCTCGTGCAGGCGCATGAGATCGCGCAGCGCCGGATCGTCTCCGGCGGTGACCGTGATGGTCGCCTGGCCACCGCGCATTTCCTGCTGGGCGCGCAGCGCGTCCAGCACGTGTTCGCGTGCCTGGTTGGTCCAGTCCTCGCGCGGCTCGAGCCCGCCACCGGCGGTCAGCATGCTGGCGGCGATGTCCGGGCGCATCACGATGACCTTGTAATTCCCTGACGGCGGCTTGAAGCCGGCCGCGGTGTTCTGGTTGGGTTTGGCAATGGCGCTGGCCGCGCACACGAGCAGCACCGCCGCAAGCGGAATGGATCGGATCACGTTGTTTTCTCCCTGATGCCATCGCCGCCGGCGCAGCGAATGTCTGATTCTTTCTGTAGCGTCGCGTCCGTCGCTGACACGCTTATTGTTTAGCTTGGCGCGAGAGTATTGGCCGCGCCGTGAGCGGGATCAAGTTCAGCACATCCGGGCGGGATTGGACGGGTTCCAGCGTCGGCGCGCGGCCAGGCGCAGCGCGGCCAGCATCCCCAACAACGCGAGACTCAGCCATTCCAGGCTGCCGCCGCCCCCGCCGGCCTTCGCTTCGGCCGTGGGCTTGCGGGTCGACGATATGTTGAGCGCCACTTCGCGCGAATCGTTGGCGGGGTTCACGTCATTGAGGCTGCTCAACTGGAGTGCGCTCACGTAGTTCCCACCCGCGCCGGCACGCAGGCTGAGGTTCACGGTCGAGGTGCTGTTGGCCTCGAGCTCGGCGAAATCACAGCGCAAGACGGTGGTGCCGCTGCAGATGGCATTGGCGGCCGACACGGACACCAGCGCCACGCCGGCCGGCAGGTTCACTTCGAGCCGGGTGCCCACGGCCTTCTCGTCGCCATTGACGACCGCGATCGGTGGGAAATCCATGACCTGGCCCGAGATGCCGTCCGAGGCGGTGTCGACGCGCAATTCCACGTCGGTATGCCCCACCACGTCGGCCGTGCCGGCCAGCTCGTCGTTGGCGACGCTGACGTCGCCCGGCGTGCTCACGCTTACCTCGACCTCCTGGGCGGTCGCGGGCGCGAGCGCGCTCCAGGTGACGGTCACCCGCACGCGGCTGTCCGGGGCCAGATTGGTGAAATCACAGACGCCGCCGGTATCGGCGACCACTTTGCAGTCACCGAAATCCGCGCGAATGGCGCTCACTTCCACGCCCGGCCGCGCATTCGAGGCCACGAACCGCGCCTGGGAGAGCAGGCGCCGCGCGCTGCTCACTTCGAAGGTGAGCTCGCGCGTGTCGCCGACGATGAACTGCGTGAGATCGAGGGCGCCCGTCACGCCGATGTCGTTGTACGGCCGGACCAGCAACGTGCGGGTCAGCGAATCATTGCCGGTGGCCGAGTCGCCCGGCGTGCTCAGCGTGAACTTCGCCTCGTAGCTGCCGGGGTCGTCGAACAGCACGCGCCAGTCGATGTACGCGTATGCGCCGCGCGCCAGCGGGGGCAATGCACAGCGCGCATGCCGCGGGTCGACGATCTGGCAGTCGGCGCCTTCCTGCACGTGGGCGCGCAGCAGGGTTCCGCCCGACGGAATGGCGAGCTCGAGGATGGCATTGCTGGCCGTGTCGCGGCCGCCCGAGCGCACCGACACCTGCCCGTCGATGGGCACATCCTCGATGCCGACTCCGCCCGAGGCGAGCGCGATGCCCAGGTCCACGGCGTTGTCGATGCGCAACCGCACGCCGGTGGAGTTATTGGGGTTGTAGCCGTCATCCGCCGCCTCGGCCATGGCCTGCACGTCGACGCTGCCCACGCCGAGACCGCGCACGCGCATGCGCACCACGCGTGAGTCGCCCGGGGCGATCGCGCCGAGCACGCAATGCCAGCTGTCGATGTCTTCGCTGCAGGTGGCGCCGCCGGCGTTCAGCGAGTCGAGCACCGCCACGCCGGACCTCATCGAGATCCACACCGCGACGTCGCCGGTGGCCTGCGTGCCGAGCGAGCGCACGGTGAAGGGGATCTCGTAAATGCCGCCTACCGCGAGATCCACCGTGGCCGGTCCCGCGGTGATTTCCACGTCGCGCTCGGCCTGCACCCACGCCGTCGTGTTCGCGCTGTTGTTGGTGCTGTCGCCGTCACCTGGCGCGCTGACGTTGGCGGTCGCGAACAGCGGACCGGCGGCCGAGGTGCGCGTGTTGACGGTCAAGCGCGCAGTCGCGCCCGGGGCGAGCTCGGCGACGGCGCAGATGACCGAGAAGGCGCTGACGGTGCACGCGGCGCCCGGCATGCTGGCCGAAGTCACCGCCTGGTTGAGATTCAACGTCAGCACCGCGTTGCGCACCGGCAGCGCGCGCAGGCTGCGCAGGTCGGCAACCACTTCGAGCGAAGCACCCAGCGGCACGTTGCGCGAACTGCTGCTGATGCCGATCGCCGCGTCGACTCCGGAGCGGATGGCGATGACCACGTCGCGCGTATCGTTCGCGCCCAGGGCGTCGTTGCCGGCGCTGAGGCGCGCATGCGCGCTGAGGTTGTTGGCCACGACACCGAGCGCCGTGACGGTCACCGTGCGCGTCTCGCCCGGTGCCAGCGGACCGAACGAGCAGTTCGCGCCGGGACCGGAAATCGTGCAGCTGCCACCGTCGGCGGCCACGGACTCGAGCGTGAGTCCCGTGGTGTCGGACAGCCCGAGGTCGAACTGCACGTTCTCCGCCTGGCGCGTGCCGGCGGAGCGCACCGTGAAAGCGAACGAGAACGGTACCCCGCCCTCGGCGGCGATGTTCGTGGCGGACGCGGCCAGCGAGACGTCGGCATAGTCGGCCGCGGTCACGCAGCGGGCGCTGTCGAGGGTCGCGCGGATCACGTCGATGCTGCACTGGGAGAACTTCGCGTGCCCGGTGATCGACGGCGACATGATCATGCCGGTGGCCGTGCTCGCGCAGGCACCGCCGGTCTCGCCGTCGTGCGGCGCGCCGAAGTTGTGGCCCAACTCGTGCGCCATGATCAGCGCGGAGATCGTGGTGCCGTAGCTGCGCTCGCTCAGCGAGACGCCCCGGTCCACCTCGCAGGCCGTGCCCAGGTAGGCGATGCCCGCGGTGGTGCCGTCGAGATTCTTGCCCGTCATCAGGTGCGCGAGGCCGCGGGCGCGCGCCGCGGGCGTGGCGCGCCGCCAGCTGCCGACCTGCTCGAGCAGCGTGGTCGGCTGGGTGCTGGTGAACGGGTCCGCGTCGGCGGACGCGACGCTGATGTCCGTGGCCAGCACCAGCAGGCCCACCTGTTCGGTGTAGATGCCCTCGACGATGTTGACGCGCGCCAGCATGGCGGCGGTGGGATCGGGCTGCTCGGCCGCGGCGAAGGCGCTGTCGGCCACCACGGCGATTTCGATCTGGCGATTGGCGCGCCCGTCGGCCGTGCCCTGCAGGTCGGTGACCAGGGCCTGGTACTGCTGGAGCGCGGTCTGCTTGGCGATGCCGGCGCCAGTGCCCCCGAGGGCGCAGAAATCCCGTGGCAGTGCCTCCTGCACATCGGACAGCCGGTAGACCACGGTCTGGTCCGGCGCGGCCTGCAACGGGGTAGTCAGGAAGGGAGCGGCCTCGGCGTAGCGTGTGACGGCGTAGAGATCGTGGCCGTCCCAGATGGCGCCTTCGACGCCGCCGGCGGACTCCACCAGGCGCACCCAGGAGCCCGGCTGTCCCTCCACCGCGCCGCGCAGCACCCGGTAGCGCGAGAACGCCAGCTTGCGCTGGGCCGGCAGCTTCTGCAGGAGCCGGTCGTTTTCGGTGAGCGCCAGGGAAAAACGGCGGCCGTACGCATCGAACTGCGCGGTCGGGGCCGCGAAGGACAGGTTGACGGGTTCCGCGTACTGGATCTGTTGGGCACCCGCCACGCAGGCGAAGGCCAAGAGCACAAAACCCAGCTGAATGCGGCTGAACGTCGCTCGCAAGAAAGCGCCCCTTCCCCTGTCAGCGGACCCATCCGGTGCGCTCGCGACGCAGCCGGACCCTCCAAGGGCTTCACCTTAGCGCGCGCCCAGGAGCTTGTAGGAGAGAAGGAAGGCGCCTGTCGGAGTTTTAGTGAAGTAGCGCCAGCTTTTTTGTAGGACATAACTCTCAGCCGCTGGCGTCGGCGTCAGGGTGTTGCCCGGGAACCGGGCGGCCAGGTGGTGAGACTCACCGCCATGCGCGGCCGCGGGTGGCCCCGCAGTCCAACCACAAAGTCAGGGGAACATCATGCGCAATCGAATCTCGAGGACCGGGGTCGCATGTGCCGTCGCCGCGCTGCTCGGCGCCGGTAGTTTGATGGCCGACGACGGCAACCACGACCGCGGGCACGACCGCGGGCGGTTCATGGTGAGCGGCGAGCTGGTCGGCTACCAGGAAGTGCCGGCCCTATCCACCACCGCGCGCGGCCGCTTCGTCGCGTGGGTCGACACCCGGGCGAACACCCTCACCTATCGACTGAAATACGACGCGCTGGAAGGCGACGTGACCCAGGCGCACGTGCACTTCGGCCAACACGGTGTGAACGGCGGCATCAGCTTCTTCCTGTGCAGCAACCTGGGTAACGGACCCGCGGGCACGCAGGCCTGCCCGGCGGCGCCGGGCGAGGTCAGCGGCGTGATCACCGCGGAGCAGGTCATCGGCCCCGGGCCGGTTACCACGCCCACCCCGGGACCGGGCCAGGGCATCGAGCCCGGCGCCTTCGAGGAGATCGCGGCGGCCATTCGCGAGGGCGTGGCCTACGCCAACGTGCACTCGACCAAGTGGCCGGGCGGCGAGATCCGCGCCCAGTTGCATTAATAAGGAGGGGCAGGGGCCCGGCTACGCGCCCAAACGGGGCGCGGACCCGGGCCTGCGGGGGTTCGTCTAGAAAATGTCGCAAGCGGACAGCGAATCCTGTACCGTGCGCGGCGGCTTGCTGATTCCGGGTTGATTCGATTCCGCATTCGCGGCGTCTACTTCTCTGTTCTGCGAAGCACCAGCCGACAGGGCTGAGAGCCTGTCACCGTCTCTATTTTTCTGTGAGTTGTTCTGTGACGAAACTTTACGTTGGAAATCTTCCCTTCAGCGCCACCGAAGACCAGGTGCGCACCCTCTTCGCCGCCCACGGCACCGTCGACAAGGTCTCCTTGATCAACGATCGCGAAACCGGACGCCCGCGTGGCTTCGGCTTCGTCGAAATGCCGAGCGCCGATGCGTCGCGCGCCATGCAGGCGCTCGATGGCAAGGACTTTGGCGGTCGCCCGCTCAAGGTCAACGAAGCCCAGGAGCGCGAGCGTGGAGCTCCGCGCGGTAACTTCGGCGGCGGCGGTGGTGGTCGCGGCCGGTACTAACCGGTCCGGCATCTAACCGTTCGAAATTCGGCGGCGTCCCACAAGGACGCCGCTTTTTTTTGGAGTGGTGGAGTGGTGTCAGGCGGGGAAAACCGGGATAACTCCCGCCAGATGTCCACGGTTCATGAGCGGCGACCGGACGGGAGTTATCCCGGTTTTCCCCGCCTGACACCACTATCTATAGCCGCGCGCCTGCAAGGTGAAAAGCTTCGCGTAGATCCCGTCCTGCTGCATGAGGGACTCGTGGTTGCCGCGCTCGATGATGTGTCCCTGTTCCAGCACCACGATGTGGTCGGCCATGCGCACCGTGGAGAAGCGGTGCGAAATGACGATGGCGATGCGCCTGCCCATGAGCGAGCGGAAATGCTCGAACACCTCCGCCTCGGCGGCCGCGTCCATGGCCGCGGTGGGTTCGTCCAGCACCAGGATGTCGGCGTCGCTGCGCATGAATGCACGCGACAGCGCCACCTTCTGCCACTGTCCGCCCGACAGCTCGCGGCCATCCTTGAACCACTTGCCGAGCTGGGTGTCGTACTGCTTCGGCATGCCCTCGATGAACTGCGCCGCCTTGCCCTGCAGCGCCGCTTCCGCCCAGCGCTCGCGGTTCTCGAACTCGCGCACGTCGCCGGCGCCGACGTTCTCGCCGACGATGAGCTGGTAGCGCACGAAGTCCTGGAAGATCACGCCGATGCGCCGGCGCAGCACGGTCGCGTCCCATTCCTGCAGGTCGCGGCCGTCGAGCAGGATGCGCCCGTAGGTGGGCTTGTACAGGCGCGTCAGTAGTTTGATGAGCGTGGTCTTGCCGGAGCCGTTCTCGCCGACCAGCGCCAGCGATTCGCCGCGCTTGATCTGCAGGTTGACGCCGGTGATCGCCACCTGGTCGGAGCCGGGATAGCGGAACTCGACGTTCTCGAACTGCACGCCGGCCTCGGGGTCCGGGCCGCTGACCGCGGTGCCGGTGCTCGGCTCGACCGGCTGCTCGAGGTATTCGTACAGCGTCGAGAGATAGAGGTTGTCCTCGTACATGCCGCCGACGGCGCCGAGGCTGGTGGTCACCGCCGTCTGGCCCTGGCGGAACAGCATCAGGTACATGGTCATGTTGCCGACCGTGATGGTGCCGAGCACCGCCTCGACCGCGACCCAGCCATAGGCGCCGTACAGCGCCGCGATGCTGAGCAGCGTGAGCGCGAACACCCAGCTCTCGCGCCGGATGGTCAGGCGCCGGTCCTGCTCGTACAGGCCTTCGTAGATGCCCTTGTAGCGGCCGAGGAACAGCCGGCCGAGGTCGAAAAGCTTGACTTCCTTGGCGTGGTCCTCGCGCGCGATCGCGGTCTCGAGGTAGTTCTGCATGCGCGTCTCGGGCGCGCGCCAGCGGAACAGGCGGAAGGCGTCGCCCGAGAACTTGGTCTCGGCGAAGAACGCCGGCAGGCCGCCGAGGATCAGGATGAACACCGCCCAGGGCGAGAAGCCCGCCAACAGGATGGCGAAGCTCACGATGGAGACGCCGTTCTGCAGCAGGCCCGAGGTGCGCATCACCAGCGACAGCGGCCGGCTCGAGGCTTCGCGCCGCGCGCGCGTGAGCTTGTCGTAGAACTCCGAGTCCTCGAAATGCGTGAGATCGAGCGTCAGCGCCTTCTCGAGGATCATCACGTTCACGCGGTGCGAGAGCTGCGCCTTGAACAGCGCCTGGCAGAAGGTGATGCCGCGATGCGCCGCGGTGATGAACACCAGGGTCACCGCTTCCGCCAGTACCCAGCCGAGCACCGGCTTCAGGTCCGGCGTGCCCCCCGCGAGGTGGATCCTGCCGGCCACGATGACGCTGTCGAGGATGCGCGCGCCGATGTACGCCACCAGGGACGGCAATGCGCCCGCCACCACCGTGACCAACGCCATGAACAGCGTGAGCTTCGGATTGGTATCCCACACCAGCTCGAGCGCGCGCTTGGTATATGCGAACACGCCGAAGAAGCGGCGCGTAGCGCCAGACGACTCGGCCGGATCGGTCGCCTTGGAGATTCCAGGTTTGGCAGCCATGCGAGCGCACAGCGTAGACGAAACCGCGCCTCGCGACCTCGCCCTGAGGGGCTATGGCGTCACGAGGCGGTCGATCACCGCGAGCTCTGGCATCGGCGCACGCCGCTGATCGAGGTACAACGCGTCGGACGGCTCCTGCAGCCACCCATCGCGCTTGCGCCGCCATCGAGGGGCGGTCGCAGGATTGACTCGATTACAGGCTGGGCGCCTCGGCGTCCATCAGGGTCAGGTAGTGGCCGATGTATTCGCGTGCCTCGCCACCGAGGACCAGCGGCAGCTCGGCGCACAGCCGGCGCATCGCGACGTCGGATTGCCGCTCCAGGTACTCCGCGAAATCCTCGCGCGCGCTCTTCATGCTGGCCTCCGCGGTGCGGTCGGTCCCGCGGACGAACTCCGTGAAGCGCTGCATCTGCAACGCATCGATGCGCGTGAACAGCGCGGCGTTGCGCTCCGACCAATCCTTGTGAGGCGCCTGCAGCGTCGCGAGGGTCTCGGGGAAACGCTCCACGCAGGCGTTGTACGTGTATTCGTTGCGGTAGCGGAAATCGAACACGGCATCGAGCGCCATGTAGTAGGTCTCGGATCGAATCGACTTCTGCTGCTCGAGCATCTTCTTGCTCAGGTCGGGAGACGGGAATTGCAGGCGCGCGGTCTGGGCATACAGGGTGAAGCTGGTGGGCCCCGTCCGCTTCTGCAGCGACACGTGCAACAGCAGCGGCCAACGCACGCCTTCGGCGCCGAACAGCGGGCGCAGCGGTGCGCACAGGTGCACCTTGCCATGGGCGTTCGCCAGCAGGTGCTTGCCCTGGGCGCCATCGCCGATGATCGAGGTCGAGCCCGGCGCGTGCCCGGCGGCGTGCAGCACGAGTTCATAGCGCCCGGGCGCGAAATCGACGATGTGGTATTCGACGTCGACCCCGACGACCGTGGCGGGATGAACGGCCTCGCCGGATGCGGGCGTCGAGCCCAGGAGTTGCAGCCGGTTGCGCTTGGGCGCCGGCGTGGGCACCTCCAGGGGCTCTTCGGAATATCCGCACGCAGGCACCGCGTCCTTCGACCATGCCGTGCCAGCCAGTACCAGGCTTCCCGCCAGTGCCACCGCCAATGTGTTCATGCCGCGAAGCTACAAGAAAAAATGATCCGGTGGATAGAATCTCTCCCCAATGATGCATTGAGCCGGGCGCCCGGGGTCGTTAGCCTTGCCGCCCATGCCCGTACTCACCGTCTCAGGTCTGTCGAAGACCTATGCGACCGGCTTCAACGCCCTGAAGAACGTCAGCCTGGAGATCCGCCGCGGCGAGATTTTCGCGTTGCTCGGACCCAATGGCGCGGGCAAGACCACGCTGATCAACATCATCTGCGGCATCGTCACTCCCTCGGACGGGCAGATCACCGCGGATGGGTTCGACATCCAGAAGCAGTTCCGCGAGGCGCGCACGCGCATCGGCCTCGTGCCGCAGGAGCTCGCCACCGACATGTTCGAGACGGTGTGGAACACCACGCAGTATTCGCGCGGCCTGTTCGGCAAGGCGCGCAATCCGCAGTTCATCGAGCAGGTGCTGCGCGACCTGTCGCTGTGGGACAAGAAGGATTCGAAGATCATGACCCTGTCGGGCGGCATGAAGCGGCGCGTGATGATCGCCAAGGCGCTGTCGCACGAGCCCACCATCCTGTTCCTCGACGAGCCCACCGCGGGCGTCGACGTCGAGCTGCGCCGTGACATGTGGCAGATGGTTCGCGGCCTGCGCGAGCGCGGCGTGACCATCATCCTGACCACCCACTACATCGAGGAAGCCGAGGAGATGGCCGACCGCATCGGCGTCATCAACAAGGGCGAGTTGGTGGTGGTCGAGGAGAAGCATGCGTTGATGCGCAAGCTCGGCAAGAAGCAGCTCACGCTGCACCTGCAGACGGCGCTCGCGGCCGTCCCGCCGGCGCTGGCCGGGCTGCCGCTGGAGCTCGTCAAGGACGGCACCGAGCTCATCTATACCTTCGACACGCAGGCGGCCGAGACCGGGATCGCCGGGCTGCTGCGCAAGCTCAACGAGGCCGGCGTCGAGTTCAAGGACCTGCATACCGCGGAGAGTTCGCTCGAGGACATCTTCGTGAGCCTGGTCAGGGGTCGCGCATGAACGTGCACGCCATCCGGGCTATCTACGTGTTCGAGATGTCGCGGACCTTCCGCACGCTGTTCCAGAGCATTGCCACGCCGGTCATCACCACCTCGCTCTACTTCGTGGTGTTTGGTTCGGCCATCGGCTCGCGCATGGTGAGCATCGACGGGGTCTCGTACGGTGCCTACATCGTGCCCGGTCTCATCATGCTCACGGTGCTCACCGAGAGCCTGAACAATGCCTCTTTCGGCATCTACATGCCCAAGTTCGCCGGGACCATCTACGAGATGTTGTCGGCGCCGATCTCCTTCGTCGAAGTGCTCGCCGGCTACGTCGGCGCCGCGGCGTCCAAGTCCGTGTTGCTCGGCAGCCTGATCCTCGCAACCGCGCGGTTGTTCGTGCCCTTCGAGATCCAGCACCCGATCTCGATGTTCGGCTTCCTGATCCTGACCTCGGTGACGTTCAGCCTGCTCGGCTTCGCGATCGGCATCTGGGCCGACAGCTGGGAGAAGACCAGCATCGTGCCGACCATGATCGTCACGCCGCTCACCTTCCTCGGTGGGAGCTTCTATTCGCTGTCGATGCTGCCGCCCGTGTGGCAGAAGATCACGCTGTTCAACCCCGTGGTTTACCTGATCAACGGCTTCCGCTGGAGTTTCTACGGCAAATCGGACGTGAACGTGGTGCTGAGCGTCAGCATGACCTTCGCGTTCATGCTCATCTGCCTGGCCGTCATCGCGTGGATGTTCCGCACCGGCTACAAACTCAAGAACTGAAATGGGGTCAGACCCCATTTCCTAGCAAATGGTGCCGGACCTCATTAGCATGGCGCCTGGCTTGGTGAGGCCTGCCGCCTGCGCCCGCGAGGGCATGGTGAACACACCGCTTCGATCACATCCTGATCCTCAACCGCAATGGCGAACGGGTCAGCAACGCAGGCACTGACGATCCCCGTTCACCACGGAGTGAGGTGTCATCATGCGTACCTATGTTCAAGCCAAGGCGATGGCGAAGTCGCTGCGCGAGTCGTTGGCCGCCCGGAACGTGCCGCTGTCGCGCGGAGAATGCCTGGAGGTCGTGGCGAAGCAGTTCGGCTTCGGCAGCTGGAACGTGCTGGCGGCAAAGATTGAACTGGAAAGCGGTGCCCATCCGCCGCTTCCGCAGTCCGACGGTGTCGTGCTCGGCCAGCTGCTGCCCGTGCTGCGCGTGGGCTCGCCCGAGGCTGCGCGCGCCTTCTACGTGGAGGTGCTGGGATTCCAGTGGGACTGGGGCGGAGAGGACAGCGAAGCCGGCCGGGCGTTCTATGGACAGGTGTCGCACGGCGATCTCCAGATGCACCTGACTACCGAGCCGCTCGGCGGCAGCCACCCGGTCACCGACGTGTATTTCCGCATGCGCGGCATCGACGCGCTGCGCACCCGGATCGCCGGCAAGTTGGGCGCGGATCGAACACCGCCGATCCGCGACACCTTCCATGACTCGCGCGAACTCGCCATCGAGGATCCCTTCGGCAACTTGTTACGATTTGTAGAAAACAATCCACCGGGTGTTGCCGCCGGTTGAACCAACCGCAACCGGCCCAGTCCCAGCTAGCTACGCCGCACGGGCGGCCTGGCTAACAACAAGGACTCTCCATGAAGCTGCTCGTGGGCGCGGCCGGCCTGGCCGCGCTGCTGATCGCTCCTGTCCGGTCGCAGGTCGCGGTGATGGCCGCCGAAGCACCGATGGAAGAAATCGTGGTGGCCGGCGAATACCCGGGCCCGGGCCTATGGCGGGTGGTGAAGGCCACGCCCGACGGCGAACACGTGCTGTGGATTTTCGGCACGCCGCGATTCGTGCCCGAGGCGATCCAGTGGAAGTCGCGCGAGGTCGAGCGCGTGGCGGCCGGATCGCAGGAAGTCATCATGCCCGAAGGCATCGGGCTGGAGGTCGATGGTCACGTGGGCGTGTTCACCCTCATCCGCTACCTGCCCGCAGCCCTGCGCGCGCGCAAGAACCCCGGCGACGGGAAACTGCAGGACGTGCTCCCCGCCGACGTGTATGCGCGCTGGAAGACCCTCAAGGCCCGCTTCATCGGGCGCGACGGCGGCATCGAGTCCTGGCGACCGATCTTCGCGGCGGAAAAGCTGCAGGACCAGGCATTCAAGAAATTGCAGGCCGATGCGGGCATCAATCCGTGGCGCGCGATCGGGCCGGTCGTGAAGGAGCATGAGGTCCGGATCACCGGGCCGCAGATCAAATACCGGGTGCCCAAGGAGCAGTTGGGCAATGCGCTCAAGGCCTTCAACAGGGCGCCGCTGGCCGACGTCGAGTGCCTGGACGTGACCATGAAAGTCCTGGAAGGCCTGGCGGATGAAGGCGCCACCCAGGCGCGCGCGATGGCATGGGCCAGGGGCGATCTCGCCGCGCTGCGCGGACTGCCGCTGCTGCCGGATGCCGACCGGCCCTGCACGGCCGCGCTCGTGGAATCACAGGCCGTGCGGGACCTGCACCTCGTCGAAGGGATCGAGCAGCTCGCCGAGCTCGGCTTGCAGAAATGGCTGGAAGCCGCCGACGCCGCGCTGACGAACAATCGTTCCACTCTCGCGCTGTTGCCGATCGAGGAGTTGCTCAGGCCCGATGGCCGACTGGACAGGCTGCGCGCGAAGGGCTACAGCGTTCAAGAGCCCACCTGATGGCGGCCTCGCCGCGCGTGCGCCCGAAATAATCGAGGGCGGATCCCGCGCCACAAGGCGGGTCCGCCCCCAGGCTCAACGAGGTTTGCCGGCTAACAAAGTTATGCCCGGCAACCCTTACCGGTAGCTGTCGATCAGGCGCGTCGCCCCCCGGCGAGCAGCAGCCCGGCGCCGATCACGATGGCGCCGATGCCCGCCCACACAGGCACGTTCACGGTCTCCTTGTCCTTCACCTGCAATTCAACCGGCCCGACCTTCGCCTCGTGGGTTTCCCGGGTGTACGAGAACTTGCCGTACGCCAGGCCCAGCACGCCGGCGATGATCAGGACGATTGCGATGATCTTGGTCGAGTTCATGGGGCAAAGATTGCCGCGCGAGCGGCGGCGCAACCATCGCCGCGCGGCGGAAGCGAAATTAGGACGGATCCTACATTTCGCATCGCGTTCCGACAGCCGCGCGGCAGGTTGTTAGGTCCGGCGTCGACCACCCACCAGCAGGATGCCCGCGCCGATGACGATGGCGCCGATGCCCGCCCACTTCGGCACGTTCACCGTTTCCTTGTCCTTCACCGTGAACTCGATGGGACCGACCTTCGCGTCATGCGTTTCCGTGGTGTACGAAAACTTGCCGTACGCCAGTCCCAGCACTCCGGCGAGGATCAGGATGACGGCGATGATCTTGCTTGGACTCATTCGATATTCCCTCGCGCCTGGAGAGTGGCGCCGCACTGTACCAGGCAGGCAACGTGCTGCAATCGCTGGCGCAGTGCAGCCCTCTGACCGAGTAGTCAGGTCAGACCGGGGGCTTCTGCGGCGGCGGCTTCGCAGGCTTCGGAGTCTCGGGTGATGGCACCGGGGCGGGCGCAGGAACCGGCGTAGCCGGCGACGGCACCGGGATGCCATTGGGATCCGGGATCGCCGGCGTGTTGCCCGGCACCGGCATGTCGTCAGGCGGCGCACGTGGCGCGCGCGTGTCGGCCGGCGGCGTGGCCTCGCCGGGCGGACTTTCGGGCGTCGGCGGCGTGACGTTCGGCAGCTGGTTGGGCACCCGCATCTCTGGCGGCGGGACCACATCACCGGGCGCGTTCGCGGGAGCCGGAGGCGGAACGCCGGGCTCGGGCGTCGGCTCGGCCTGCGGCCGTACCGTCGGCGACGCCGCCGGCGCGACGCTGCGCACCGCCACGCGCAGGTTGTCGACGTCCGAGGTGACGAGCTCGATGGAGAAGTTAGGCTTGCCGCGCGGGTCGCGCACCAGGACGTTGGCGCCCTCGCCCTGCACCACCCGATAGCGGTCGTTCGGCAGATGCGCGCCGAGTGCGCGGCGGATGTTGCCCGCCACTGCGCGATCGCTCGCCCCGGCCATCACCGGCACTTCGATCTCGACGGGATCGCTGCCGTCGCCGCGCGTGATGCGGAACAACAGGTCGCCGCTCGAGGCGGCGCTGCCGGTGGGCAGGATGTTCCATTCTCCGGCGAGTGGCGGCGCGCTGGCCGCGAACAGGCTCGCGGCTGCCAGCGCAACCGCGAGGAAGAAGGTGCCACGGATGTTCATGACTGCCTCCGGGCTGGCGCGCCCCGGCGGATTCCGGGGCGCACTGGTAGATGGATCAGGGTTGCCGCCGCTGGTTCACTCGCCCTCGATCTTGACGCTGACGTTCTGCACGCTCGATTCGACCAGCTCGAGCGCGAAATCCGGCTGGCCATCCTTCTTCTTGATCAGGACGTCCTCGCCATCGTCGACCTCGACCGTGTAGCGCTCCGGGCTCAGCTTCGCGGCGAAGGCATCACGCACGTCCTTGGCCACGTTGTTCTCGGAGCGACCGCTGCGGATGGTGGCCACGACGTCGATGGCATCGCCCTGGCTCGGCGTGACGCGGAATTCCATGTCGCCGGTCTTGACGGGCTTGCCGTCGATCTCGATGCGCCACTTGTTCGAGTTCGGCGCGCTGTCTGCGAAGGAAATCGCCGCGAGCATGAGCGAGGCGCCGACGGCGGTAATGATGGCGGGTATTTTCATGGGCAACCCCGGGAACGATTCGAGGGTGCCTAGTGTCCTGCGATGGCCCGCGCGACGGCAGTGGAAGACTTCCGCGTCGCCGCGTCGGCGCCCGTCCTGGCCGTGCTTCAACCGTTCCGTTGACCCGGCCAGCGTCGGCCGACACCACGCACGGGGCCAGTGTCCCGGAAAAAAACAAGGCAGCCTTCCGGCTGCCCTGTGGAATCGCGTATCACGCATCCCGCCAGGGATGCGGCGGGCGGGGAGCCCGGCCGGGTACGCGCACCCTGGTCCTAACTAATCAGCCGCACTTCGAATCGCCGCAGTTCAGGCAGGTCATGCAGCCGTCCATCATCACGACCGCGGCGGTGCTGCACTTGGCGCACAGCTGCGCTCCTTCCGGGAAATGCGACTTCGAAAACGCGTCGGTCTGCTTGTTTCTCTCTTCGAACTCCGCCTTTTTCTCGGCGATCAGTTTCTGCGCATGCTCATCGAGCTCCTGCTTCTTCAGCAGACCGATCATCTGCAGGTGCTTCTCGATGACATACCCCAGCTCGGCGATGATCGACGGCATGAACTTGCCGCCCGCCTGCCAGTACCCCCCTCGCGGATCGAACACGGCCTTCAACTCGTCGACCAGGAACGTGACGTCGCCGCCCTTGC
>DASSRK010000036.1:0-90577 GCA_035701825.1 Steroidobacteraceae bacterium | reverse complement strand
GCGCGCGCGAAGCCGCGATCGCGGAAAAGATCCAGGAAATGGCCGAGCAGCAGAAGGTCACCGACGGCCTGACGCTGATCGAGATGGACATCGAAAACGCCATCATGGCCAACGACCTCGAGACCGCGCGCCGCGAGCTGGAAGAGCTGATCGCGAAGTCGCCGGAACACCCGCGCCGCGAATTCCTGGAGAAGTCGATCGAGCGCGCCGAGGAACTCGCGCGCCTGGCCGGCCGCGACAGCGCGAAGGAAGACGCCAGGGCGGCGAAGAACGCCGTGGTCCCGGCCGGCGGCGCGGCACCGGCGAAGCCGCGCGCCACGGAGTCGCGCGGCGAGCGAAGCGCCGACCGTGGCGCCGCGCGCCCGCCGGAGCGCGCAGCCGCGCCGACGGAGCGCAGCTCCGGCAGCGGCTCCGCGACACGCAGCTATGGCGCGCCCATCGGCGATGCACCGCGCCCGGCGAGCCTGCCGCTCGACGCGCCCATCAATGCGCCGCCTACCTACTCCGCGCGCCGCGGCGACAGCAATTCCTTCGGCGGACGCACCATCGAGGCCAGCGATTCGGCGGTCGGCCGCGCACCGCAGCCGGCGCCGCCGGCCCCTGCCCCGTCGAACGCGACGCCGTCGAACGCAGCCCCGTCGAGCGCCGTGCCCGCCACGCAAAGTGGCGCCGGCTCCGCCGTCGCGCCCGCGCCGAGCGCCGCGCCGCCCGCCGCCCCGGTCGATGTCGTCCCCGCGAAGATCATCAAGCGCGTCACCCCGATTGCGCCCGCCAACATCCCCCCGAAAACCAAGGGCTACGTGGTGGTCAGGTTCAGCATCGGCACCAACGGACGCGTCAGCAACCTCGAAGTCATCGAGTCGCAGCCCTCCGGCGTGTTCGACTCCGCGGCGCAGGACGCGGTGCGCAAGTGGACCTACGAGCCGCGCAGGGAAAACGGCGTCGCGGTGGAATCGACCGCCAAGGCCAAGCTGGTCTTCGACCCGGCTAACTAGGCCGCCGGCGGAACCAATCTGGTCGCCGGGCGGTCTGCCCGGAGTGCGCGCTCTCCTCGCAAGCCTCCTCCTGCTGCCGGCCGCGGCGGCTTTCGCGGCGCCGGTCGCGCTCAAGGATGGATTCCAGGTCGGCACGCCGGATGACGTCGGGCTGCACCCGGGGCCGCTCGAATCGCTGACGCCCGCAGTGATCGCCGCGCAGTTTCCCGATACCACCAGCGTGCTGGTGTTCCGCGGCGGCCGGCTGGTGTTCGAACGCTATTTCGACGGCGGCGGCATCAACGTGCTCAACAACACGCGCTCGGCCACCAAGACCGTGACGGCGCTCGCCGTCGGCCAGGCCGTCGCCGATGGCGCGCTTCATCCGGCCGAGCCGGCGTTCGGCTTCCTGCGGCCGCTGGCGCCCTTCCACAACGACGCTCCGCTCAAGCAGGCCATCACGTTGATGGACCTGCTGACCATGTCGTCGGCGCTGGATTGCAACGACTTCGACGCCACCAGCGTGGGCAACGAAGAGAACATGTACCCGCTCGCCAACTGGACCCGCTGGGTCGTCGACCTGCCGGTGAGGCCTGACTACCGGCGCGGACCCGGCGGCCGCGGCCCGTTCTCGTATTGCACCGGCGGCGTGTTCCTGCTGGGGCAGATCGTGCAGCGCGCGACGCAGGTACCTCTCGACCGCTACGTCGACGCCAGGCTGCTGCGCCCGCTCGGCATCCACGAGCGCCGCTGGGCGCGCTCGCCGAGCGGCGAATTCCAGGGCGGGGGCGGCCTCGAATTGCGCAGCCGTGACCTGCTCAAGCTCGGTGTCCTCATGCTCAACGACGGCGAATGGCTCGGCCTGCAGCTCGTGCCGCGGGCCTGGGTGGAGCGCATGCACACCGTCAGCAACGTGGTCGACGAGGAGACGAGCTACGGCATGCTTTACTGGCAGCGCCAGTACAAGTCACCCTGCGGCAGCATCAACGGCTGGTACATGTCGGGCAATGGAGGCAACGTCGTGCTGGGCGCGCCCTTGCAGTCGCTGGTCGCGGTGGTGACCCGCACGCATTACAACCAGAAGGACATGCACGACGAGACGCGCAAGCTGCTCGAGCAGCACGTGTTCGCGACCCTGCCCTGCGGCTCGAACTAACTAGCGGTTGACGTTGTCGATGGCGCGCTTGTCGGCCGCCAGCGCGGCCTCGTGCAGCGCCTCTGACAAGGTCGGATGCGCGTGGATGGTCCGCTGCAGGTCTTCGCTGCTGGCGGAATACTCCATCGCGAGCACCGCTTCGGCGATGAGCTCGCCCGCCAGCGGGCCGATGATGTGGACACCGAGCACCTCGTCGTCATCCTGGGCTGCAATCAGCTTGACGAAGCCAGCGGTCGATTCCATGGCTCGGGCGCGGCCACTGGCCGCAAAAGGGAACTGGCCGACCTTGTAGGCCCGGCCGCTGGCCTTGACCTGCTCCTCGGTCTGGCCCACCCAGGCGATCTCCGGGTGGGTGTAGATCACCGACGGGATGGTGTCGTAATTCATGTGGCCGTACTTGCCGGCGATCATGTCGCCCACCATGACGCCCTCGTCCTTGGCCTTGTGGGCCAGCATGGGCCCGCGCACGCAGTCGCCGACCGCCCAGACGTTCTCGGCGGTGGTCTTGCAGTGATCGTCCACCTTGATGAAGCCGCGTTCGTCGATCTGCACGCCGGTGCCGTCGGCCAGCAAGTCCCCGGTGTACGGACGGCGGCCGACGCAGACGATGAGCTTGTCGACGTTGAGGATGTGCGCGCCGGAGGCGTCGGTGTAGTTCACCTCGACGCCGTTGGCGGTGGACTTCGCACCGGAGACTTTCGCGCCCAGCTTGATGTCGAGGCCCTGCTTCTTGAAATGCCGCGCGGCTTCCCTGGCGAGACCCTGGTCGGCCACGGCGAGGAAGCTGTCGAGCGCTTCCAGCATCACCACTTCGCTCCCGAGGCGGCGCCACACGCTGCCGAGCTCGAGGCCGATGACGCCGGCGCCGACCACCGCGAGTTTCCTCGGCACGCTGTCGAAGTCGAGCGCGCCCCAGTTGTCGACGATGTTCTTGCCGTCGAAGGCCATGCTCTTGAGCTCGGTGGGAATCGAGCCGCTGGCGAGCACGACGTGCTTCGCGGCGAGCGTCTCCTTCTTGCCGTCGTGGGCGGTGAATTCCACCTTGCGGCCGGGCAGCAGCTTGCCGTGGCCCTGCAGCGGCGTGACGCCGGCGCCCTTGAGCAGCAGCGCGATGCCGTTGGTGCTGGCCTTGACGATACCGGTCTTGCGCTTCTGCATCTGCGCAACGTCGAAGTCGACGCTGCCGACCTTGATGCCGTGCACGCCGAGCTCGTCCTTCGTCTTGACGTAGAGCTCGCTCGACTCGAGCAGCGCCTTGGAGGGAATGCAGCCCGCGTTCGTGCAGGTGCCGCCGAACACGGCCGAGCCGTCCTTGTTCTTCCACTCGTCGATGCAGGCGACCTTGAGCTTGTTCTGCGCCGCACGAATGGCCGCGGGATAGCCCGCGGGACCGCCGCCGATGACGATCACGTCGTATTCAGGAGCCATGAAATCCTCTCGTTATTTCGCTCAGACGCCGAGCAGCAGCCGCGCCGGATCCTCGAGGCAGTCCTTGATGGTCACCAGGAACTGCACGGCCTCGCGGCCGTCGATGATGCGGTGGTCGTAGGAAAGCGCCACGTACATCATGGGCCGCACCACGATCTCGCCGTTGACGACCACAGGGCGTTCCTTGGTGGCGTGCATGCCGAGGATGGCGCTCTGCGGCATGTTGACGATGGGCGTCGACAGCAGCGAGCCGAAGGTGCCGCCGTTGGTCACGGAGAACGTGCCGCCGGTGAGCTCCTCGATGGTGATCTTGCCCTCGCGGGCCTTCTGCGCGTAAACGCCGATGTTCTTCTCGATGTCGGCGTAGCTCTGCAGGTCGACGTCGCGCAATACCGGAACCATGAGACCCTTCTCGGTCGACACCGCGACGCCGATGTCGTAGTACTCGTGGTACACGATGTCATTGCCTTCCACCGAGGCATTGACCGCCGGGAATTTCTTCAGCGCCTCGACCGCGGCCTTCACGAAGAAGGACATGAAGCCGAGCTTCACGCCGTGCTTCTTCTCGAACACGTCCTTGTACTTCGCGCGCACGTCCATGACCGCCTTGAGATCGATCTCGTTGAACGTGGTGAGCTGCGCCTGGGTTTGCTGCGCCTCGAGCAGGCGCTGCGCGATGCGCGCGCGCAGGCGCGTCATCGGCACGCGCTGCTCCTGTCTGCCCGCGGCCCCGACGGTCGTCGGCGCCGGCGCCGGCGCGGCCGGCTTGTTCACGTACTCGACGACGTCGCCCTTGGTGATGCGGCCATCCTTGCCCGAGGCGGGGATCTTGGCCGGATCCAGTTTCTGCTCTTCCACCATGCGGCGCACGGAAGGCGCGAGCTTGTCGCCTTCGTTCTTCGCGGGCGCGGCGGCGGCGGGCTTCGCGGCAGCCGGCACGGCAGCGGGTGCGGGCCTGGCGGCGGGAGCGGCGGTGGCGGCGGCGCCCTCTTCCAGCACCGCGAGCACCTGTCCGCTGGTGACCGAGGTGCCGGCCGTGATGCGCAGTTCCTTCAGCACGCCATTCACGGGCGCGGGGACCTCGAGCACCACCTTGTCGGTTTCGAGATCGGCGAGGTTTTCATCGCGCGTCACCGCCTGGCCGGCCTGCTTGTGCCAGGTGACCAGGGTCGCGTCCGCGACCGACTCGGGTAGTTGGGGAACCTTGATTTCGATGGCCATGTGTTTTCTTCTTCCGGATTTCTCAGCGCGACGTGGCGGCAGCCGGCGCCGGGCTGACGCCGGTGGCGCCGGTGCCCGACGTCAGGCGCTTGGTTTCACGCGCCCCGTCTTCCTTGTTGGTCGCGAGCAGCGCCGCCTCGATGAGGCCGCGTTGCTCGGTTTCGTGGATCTTGCCGATGCCGGTAGCCGGCGCCGCCGCCGGCGGGCGGCCCGCGTACAGCAGCTCGCGCTTGCCGCACAGGGTCTGCAGGCGATGGCGGATCTGGTACCAGGCGCCCTGGTTCTGCGGCTCCTCCTGGCACCACACGACCTCGCGTGCGTTCGGGTAGCGGGCGAGCACGCTCTCGGTCTCGTGCACCGGGAACGGATAGAGCTGCTCGATGCGCACCAGCGCCACGTCGCCGACGTGCTTGTTGTCCTTCTGGGCGCGCCGCGCCTTGAGCAGGTCGAAGTACACCTTGCCCGAGCACATGACCACGCGGTGCACGCCGGCGGCGGGTAGTTTGTCGACCTCGTCGATGACCGTGGCGAATTCGCCGTTGGCCAGGTCCTCGAGCGAGGACACCGACAGCTCGTGGCGCAGCAGCGACTTCGGCGTCATGACGATCAGCGGCTTGCGCAGGCTGCGCAGGATCTGCCGGCGGATCATGTGGAACATCTGCGCCGGGGTCGAAGGCACGCACACCGCCATGTTGTTCTCGGCGCACAACTGCAGGAAGCGCTCGAGGCGCGCCGAGGAATGCTCGGGGCCCTGGCCTTCGTAGCCATGCGGCAGGAACAGCGCGAGGCCGCAGAGGCGGCCCCACTTGGCTTCGCCCGAGCTGATGAACTGGTCGATGATGACCTGCGCGCCGTTCACGAAATCGCCGAACTGCGCTTCCCAGATGACCAGCGCGGACGGGTCGGTGGTCGAGTAGCCGTATTCGAAACCGAGCACCGCTTCTTCCGAGAGCACGGAGTCGGTCACCTGGAAATGCGGCTGGCGCTCGGCCATGTGCTGCAGCGGTACGTAGCACTCCCCGGTCGACTGCTCGTGCAGCACGGCATGGCGATGGAAGAAGGTGCCGCGGCCTGAGTCCTGGCCGGTGATGCGGATCGAGTTGCCCTCTTCGAGGATGCTGGCGTAGGCCAGCGTCTCGGCCGCGCCCCAATCGAGGGGCAGCTCGCCGCGGAACATCCGGGCGCGGTTCGCCATCACCTGCGCGACGCGCGGATGCAGCGCGAAATTCTCGGGGAACCGCACGGCGCGTTCGCCGAGCGCCTTCAGGCGCGCGAGGTCGTTGCCACCCGTGACGCGCTCGCTCCAGTCGCTGCCCGCGTACTTGCTCCAGTCGACGGTGTACTTGTTGCCGATCATGCCGAGCGAGGCGCGCGCCTGCTGCTTGCCGGCGTCGAGGCCCTGGCGGTACTGCTCGACCAGCTCCGCGGCTTCCGCGTCGGTGAGCACGCCCTGCGCGACCAGCTTGTCGGCGTACAGCTTGCGCGTGGTCGGATGCTTGCGGATGACCTGGTACATCGTCGGCTGCGTGGCCGCCGGCTCGTCGGCCTCGTTGTGGCCGTGGCGGCGATAGCAGACCAGGTCGATGACCACGTCCTTGTTGAACTTCTGGCGGTACGCGAGCGCCAGCCGCGTGACGAACACCACCGCTTCCGGATCGTCGGCATTGACGTGGAAGATCGGCGTCTCGAGCATCTTGGCGACGTCCGAGCAGTACATGGTCGAGCGCACGTCGTCGGGGCGCGAGGTCGTGAACCCGACCTGGTTGTTCACGATGATGTGCATCGTGCCGCCGGTGTAGAACGCCCGCGCCTGCGACAGCTGCAGCGTTTCCATGACCACGCCCTGGCCGGCGAAGGCCGAATCGCCGTGGATCAGGATGGGCAGCACGCGCGCGCCGCGGGCGTCGCCGCGACGCTCCTGGCGGGCGCGCACCGAGCCTTCGACCACCGGGTTCACCACTTCGAGGTGCGAAGGGTTGAAAGCCAGCGCCACGTGCACGTTGCCGCCGGGCGTGCGCAGGTCGGACGAGAAGCCCTTGTGGTACTTCACGTCGCCCGAACCGGTGAGGTGCGCGGTGTCGTACTTGCCTTCGAATTCGTCGAACAGCACCGACGGCGATTTGCCGAGCACGTTGACGAGCACGTTGAGGCGTCCGCGATGCGCCATGCCGATGACGCACTCCTCGATGCCCTGCTGTCCGCCCTGCTGGATGAGATCGTCGATCAGCGGGATCAGCGAGTCGCCGCCCTCGAGCGAGAAGCGCTTCTGGCCGACGTACTTGGTGTGCAGGTAGCGCTCGAGGCCTTCCGCGGCCGAGAGCTGCCACAGGATGTTCTTCTGTTCCTCGGGCGCGATCCTGCCCTTGAGGCGGCCGACCAGGAACTGGTCCTGCAGCCACAGGCGCTCCTCGGTGTCCGAGACGTGCGCGAACTCGGCGCCGATGGTGCCGCAGTAGGCGTGCTCGAGCTGCGCGATGATCTCGCGCAGCTTGAGCTTGGGATCGAGCTCCCGCGGGCGCGAGCCGGTCAGGAACTCGGTGTCGAGATCCGCTTCCGACAAGCCGAAGTAGCTGAGCTCGAGCACTCGCGGGCGCGGACGCTGCTGCATGCCGAGCGGATCGAGGTGCGCGATGAGATGGCCGCGGTTGGCGTAGATCTGCACGAGTCGCGAGACCGCGCCCTGCTTGGCCGCGCCGTCATTGGCAGGCGCTGCGCCGGGGGCGGCCAGCCGCGGTCTGCCGGCGCGCTGGACGATGCCCGCCTGGATGGCGGAATGAACCTGCTCTCCCGCGCTGCCATCACGCAGCTTGCGGAAGAACTCGCGCCAGTGGGCGTCAACGCTCTGAGGATCGGCCAGGAACTGTTCGTACAGTGCTTCGACGTAGGGAGCGTTACCGCCCGAGAGTGGCGTCGATGCCAGCAACTCGCGAAGGCTGGGAGCCATACGGAGAAAAAATCCTTGTGGACTCAAGGTCCTGGAGCAAAGGGGCGGTATGTTAGCCGATGCGGCCCGCCCCCGGAAAGGCAATCAGTGCCTATTCCCAGGGAATGTTACGTAAAAGAACGACTTCGTAGCCCACCAGCGCCGCATACATGGCGAGAACCAGGTAGAGGAGAGTTCCGACACCCTTGCCGAACACCTGCAGGCGCGCGATCACGGTCAGCATGACCACGCCCACGGCGGTAAGCCCGACCTTCCAGAAGGCGAAGGCGTGTCCACTGCCCTGGACCAGCGGCTGCATGAAAGGATTGATCTCCCGGGCGCCGAGCGAGATCAGCGTGAGCGTCAGGATGGCGTCTGCACTGCAAAGGAGCAGGATCAGGATGCCGACTGCCAGCCACTGCGGGTGAAACCAGTCGGTCACCACCGCGTGACGTTCGCCCACGCGGCGCGGCGCCACCCGCCGTCTCAGGAAATTGCCGTGCCACAACGCCCGGACCACCGAACGACGCCGCTCGTGCCGATTGCGTCGTTCATGCATCGGTGCAGACATGTGGCCTGCATTCTAGGGCGCGGCCCGGTCCGCGGAATGCCTGCGCACGAGATTCGAGTGTGAGCCAGTTCCCAATTCGTCCGCGCCGGCGCCTACAGCGCCGCTGCCCGGCATCAGAGCACCAGCCGCGCCTCCGCGTAGATAGAGCGGCGGATCTCGTTCGCGGTCGGCAGTGCGTACTCGGCATGCGTGGCATCGAGTAGATTGATTCCGCTCAGCGCGATTTCGAGCGAATCGGAGGCCCGCCACGCGAGTCGCGCGCCCAGGTCGGTATACGACGGGTTCTCGGGCGACGGCAGCTTGCCGACATAACGCAGCGTCGCGTCGAGCGACCAGCGCCCGAAGTCCATCGACGACTTGAGCAAGGCGCGCTGCGCGGGATCGTTGCCCGCCTGCTCCACGCCGAGCAGCTCCGAGGCGCCGTCGCTGAAGGACAGCCGCTTCTCGAGCGAGCGGTATCCCGGCGACAGGCGCCACCAGCGGGTCACCTGCCAGTTGGCCCACAGCTCGAAGCCATAGGTCTCGCCCTCCATGAGATTGCCCCAGTGCAACGGCAGGAAAGCCTGGGGCGTGGGCTCGATGGTGCGCAGGTCGTCGTATTCGTCGTAGAACACGGCCAGCGACCACGACATGGCGTCGTGCGGCTGGCTGCGGTAACCGAGCTCGAAGGCGTCGACCTTCTCGGTGCGGAATGCGGGATCGCCGGCGATGAACAGCAGGCCATTGGAGTATTCCTGCACGTCGACGTCGAAGGGCGTCGGTGCGCGGATGGCGCGCGCCGCGGCCGCCCACATCAGCGTGTGCGGATTCGGCGCCCACGAGAGCCGCAGGTCGGGCAAGGTCGACCAGTCGGTGAATGAATTCTTCTCGAACTTGATGCCGGCCACGAGCGTGAACTGGCCGCCGAGCTCGATCGAGTCCTGCGCGAAGACGTTGGTGAGCTGCAGGTTGCGATGTTCGGGCTGGAAGGCCAGCGTCGCGGTGCTGGTGATGTCGTAGTCGTGCGAGCGCTGGCCGAGGCCCCAGACCACGCTGTGACGCGCGCCGAGCGCCAGCGTCTGCTGGAAATCGAGATCCCAGGTGCTCAGCGTGAAGGCGACGCCCGCGGGTGGTTGGTCGCGATCCGAGTGATCAAAGAACACCTGCAGGCGCGAGCTCGCGCGCTGGCCCTCGTGCTGCCAGCGCCCCACCAGGTCGAACTGTTCGAAGTCCACCTCGCCGAACGCGCCATGGTTTTCGCCGGCCTGCTGGTAGTCACCCTGGATCGTGAAGCGGTTGCTGGCCGTGGGCGCGTCGAGGTCGACGCGGAACCCGGTCATGACCTTGTTCCAGCGATCGCCGCCGCTGCCGCCGTCCGGCAGTTCGCTCGGCCCGCGGTCGAAGGTCTTGGCATACACGCGAAAGGCATCGCCGTCGCCGAAGCCCGCGCCATAGCGCGCGGCCAGCGCCGTCTCCTGGGCACCGGCGCTGGCGTGCAGCAGCGTGCCCTGCGTCTCGCGCGCGCTGCGCGTGATGATGTTGATGACGCCGTTCATGGCGTTGGCGCCCCACAGGGTCGCACCGGGGCCGCTGATGACCTCGATGCGCTCGATGTCGTCCATGACGACTTCCTGCGCGTCGTAGGCGACACCGGAGAACAGCGGGTTGTAGACGCTGCGGCCGTCGATGAGGATCAGGATCTTGTTGGAGAAGTTCTGGTACTCGAGGTGCCCGCCGAAGCCGCGCGCACCGATCTGGTAATCCTGGGAATTGATCTGCTCCACCTGCAGGTTCGGCGCGAGCCGCAGTGCCTCGGGCACGCTCAGCACGCCGGAGCGCACGATCTCCTCGTGCGTGATCACGTAGATGGACGCGGGCGCGCTCGACAGGCTCTGCGCCTGCTTGGACACCGAGGTGACCTCGACGTTGGCGAGTTCCTCGAGCGACATGCGGCTGAGCTGGTTCACCGGGTCGTTGGACGCCACCAGCTGCGCCGCCGCCGGCGCCGCGGCGCAGATGCCGGCGAGGCATGCGCCCGCCCGGACGCCCGCCAGGCGCGGGCTCATCGAACTACTCCCGCGTGCGCAGCCGCGAAGCGCACCTGGCAAGCCGCGGGCCCGTGGGGCGGCGGGTACGGTTCCGCGCAGCGAGTCCAGGCCTGCGGGCGCCGCTCGACGCGCGCGGCCACCGACAACAGCGCGGAGGTGATCTTGAGGTGCGCACGATCCGCGGCGATCAGCGAGACCTCGAAACGAACGTTGCGGTTCGCTTCGACGAAATTGATGACCGAGCCACTATCGAGCCCGCCGTCGAGGTCGGTGACCACGAGCACCGGGCGCGTGCCCAGCGAATTGCGCCAACCGCGCGAACGCTTCATGGCCTGCGGGGCGACGTAGAGAATGTGCACGCCGTCCAGGTCACCGGCCTTGCCGATGCGCCGCACCTGCGCGGGCCTGCCGTTCACCGTCATGCGCGGCAACAGCTCATCGAGCTGGTTGGCAATCTGCTCGCCGCCGACCACGCCGATGACCAGCGGACCCGGCGCCGCATCGGCGGGCCATTCGACATACGAGGCAAAGCGGTAGAGGAATGCGGCTTTCACGGAGTCCGCGGAGAATACCGCGGCCTGTGGTGCGCATACGACGGGCAACACCACGCCGAGCACCATTGCGGCCCAACATGCGGCCAGGCGCGATTTCATGGCATTCTCCCGCACGCTTCGAGACGCTCCTGCTTGTTCTTGTAGGACACGGCTGATTGCAGTGGAGCGTAATTCCTATAGCAAGGCAAGACGAGGACACCGGATGCCCGTCACCGAACCCGAACAACGCGGCCACCGCGCCTGGCGTGCGCTCGCCGCCATGCGCCATGCACGGCGCAGCCTCGCGGGCAAGCTGATGGTTGTAATGCTTACAACCACCGCGGTCGCCCTGGCGGTCGCGGGCGCGGCGTTGCTCTTTACCGACGTGCGCGGCAACCGCGCGGCGTGGGCCAATGATCTCGGAACTGAAGCGGCCATCCTGTCCCTCGCCGTGCAACCGGCGCTGTCGTTCAATGACGTGGAGGGTGCGCAGCGTAACCTGAATGCGTTGCAGGCGCGCGCCTCGATTCACGCCGCGGCGCTGTACGACAGCCGCGGCGCGCTGTTCGCGCAATACACGCGCGCGGGCGAGCTGTCCCCGGCGCCGCGCGTACCGGCGCTCGCGCCCGGCGTGCACCTCGACGGCGGCCGCGTCGACCTGGTGCACCCCGTCTACCTGGGCGGCGAGACCGTCGGGACTATCTACCTGCGGGCCGAGTACGACGTCTCCGGGCGGCTGCGCGCCTATCTTTCGGTGCTCGGTGCCGTCATGGTGCTCGGCCTGGTGGCCGCGCTGCTGGTCTCCAGCTGGCTGCAGCGCGTGGTCAGCCGGCCGATGGAGTCCATGGCGCACGTGGCCCGGCAGATCGTCGAGAAGCGCGACTGGTCGTTCCGCGCGAAGCGCACCACGCTCGACGAGATCGGCGTGGTGGTCGACGCCTTCAACAACATGCTCGACGAGGTGCAGGCGCGCTCGCGCGCGCTCGAGACCAGCGAGAAGCTGTACCGCGCGATCGGCGAGACCATCAACTACGGCGTGTGGGTCACGGACGCCGAAGGCAAGTTGATCTATGCGAGCGACTCGTTCCTGCGGCTGGTCGGCATGACGCTGCCGCAGGCGGCCGCCGAGGGCTGGGGCAAGGTGCTGCATCCCGACGATGCGCAGGACACCCTCGAGGCCTGGCGCGAGTGCGCGCGCACCGGCAGCAACTGGTATCGCGAGCACCGCTATCTCGGCGTGGACGGCAAGTACCACGCCATCCTCGCGCAGGGCGTGCCGATCCGCGACGATGCCGGGCGCATCCAGCGCTGGGCCGGCATCAACCTCGACATCTCGCGCCTCAAGAACACCGAACGCGCCCTGCTGGAGGCCGACCGGCGCAAGGACGAGTTCCTCGCGACGCTGGCGCACGAGCTTCGCAACCCGCTGGCGCCGATCCGCAATGCCGTGCGCATCCTCGATTCCGATGCGGCCGACGAGCGCCAGCGCAAGTGGGGACGCGAGGTCATCGCGCGCCAGGTGCAGCGCATGTCGCTGCTGCTCGACGACCTGCTGGACGTGTCGCGCATCACCCGCGGCCAGCTCGAGCTCAAGAAGGATTACGTCGACCTGCGCTCCGTGGCCAGCGTGGCCATCGAAACCGCGCGGCCGCTGATCGACGCAAAACACCATCAACTCACGGTGAATCTCCCCGCGGAAAACATCCGCCTCGCGGCGGACCCGCTGCGCCTGTCGCAGGTCATCGGCAACCTGCTGACCAACGCCGCCAAGTACACCGACTCGGGCGGGCGCATCGAGCTCGACGCGCGTGTCGAGAATGCCGAGCTGGTAATCACCATCCGCGACAACGGCATCGGCCTCTCGCAGGAAGCCATGCCGGCGCTGTTCACCATGTTCTCGCAGGTCAATTCGGCCATCGATCGCGCGGAAGGCGGGCTCGGCATCGGGCTGGCGCTGGTCAAGGGGCTGGTGGCGCTGCACGGCGGGCGCGTCGAGGTGCGCAGCGAGGGACTCGGCCGGGGCAGCGAGTTCATCGTGCGCCTGCCGCACCGGATCCTCGCGGCGCCGCGCGCGCCGGCGGCCGAAGCCACGCGCGGCGCGGCCAATGCCAGCGCCGTGCGCCGCGGGCGGGTGCTGGTCGCCGACGACAATCGCGACGCGGCCGAATCGCTGGCCATGGTATTGCGCTTTCTCGGTTACGAAGTCGGCGTCGCCGCCGACGGCGGCGAAGCGCTCGAGCTCGGCGCCCAACTACACCCGGACGCCGCGGTCATCGACATCGGCATGCCCGGCATGAGCGGCCATGAAGTCGCGCGACGCATGCGGCGCGAAGCCTGGGGACGCCGTGCCGTGCTGGTCGCCCTCACCGGCTGGGGCCAGGAGCAGGACAGGCAGGCGGCGCTGGCCGCGGGCTTCGATGAGCACCTGACCAAGCCGGTCGATCCGGATCACGTGGAGCGCGTGCTCGCCGCCCGCATGCCATCGAGCGCGGCCGCCGACGCGGCGGCTCACGACGACTCGCGCGATCGCGCCTGACCCGGCGCTAATCGGATTCCCTGCCCAGCTCGCTGGGCATGACCTGCGACGGGCCTTCCTGGGCAATCGCCTGCAACAACACCGCGGGCTCCACCGGCTTGGTGAGGTGCCCGTCGAAGCCCGAGCGCAGCGCCGACAGCCGGTCTTCTTCGCGCCCGTGGCCGGTGAGCGCCAGCAGCCGTGGCCGCAGCGGCAGGTGCGCGAAGCGCGCGCGAATCGCGTGCGCCACCATGAAGCCGTCCATGCGCGGCAGCGCGACGTCCAGCAACACGACGTCGGCGCGGAAGTCCTCGAGCACGCTCAGCGCCTGCGCACCGTCGTGCACCGCCATCACCTCGTGGCCGCTCATGCGCAACAGCTCGCGCAGCGACTCGGCGGAATCCCGGCTGTCCTCCACCACCAGCACGCGGCGCGGCGCGCGCTGCAGTGGCTCGCCACCGTCCGGCTGGAGCTGCGGCGGCGCGGCTACGCGCCGCAACCGGATGCTGAACTCGCTGCCCTTGCCGAGCCCGGCGCTCTGCACGTCGACTTCGCCGCCGTGCAGCTCGACGACGTGCTTGACGATGGTGAGTCCGACGCCGAGCCCGTCGTGGGTGCGGTCCAGCGTCCGGTCTCCCTGCAGGAAGCCCTCGTCGAACAACCGCGGCATCATTTGCGGATCGATGCCGATGCCCTCGTCGCGCACCACCAGCTGCACGTCGCCGGCGCTTTCGCCCAGCGACACGTCGATGCGCGCTCCCTCGGGTGAATACTTGCTGGCGTTGGTCAGCAGGTTGGAGATCACCTGGCACAGGCGCACGGCGTCTCCCTCGACGAACAGCGGTGCGATCGGCCGCGTGGTGGTGACGGTCTGCCCGCGCAGGTCGGTCTGCGGCCGCACGGCTTCGAGCGCCGTGTCGAGCACGCGCCCGATGTCGAGCGGCGTGCGCTCCAGCGTCACCCGGCCCCGGATGATGCGCGCGACATCCAGCAGGTCGGAGACCAGCCGCGTGAGCTGGTTGGCCTGGCGCTCGAGCATCTCGCCGGTGCGGCGCACGGTGGCGGGCTCGGGATTCCCCTTCGCGAGGATGTGCGCGACGTTGCGGATCGGCGTCAGCGGATTGCGCAGTTCGTGCGCGAGCATCGCGAGGAATTCATCCTTGCGCCGATCGGTCTCGCGCAGGATTCGCTCGGCGCGTTTGCGCGGACCGACATCCTCGATGAGCGCGAAGCAGCCGCGCACGCGGCCGTAGCCGTCGAAGTCCGGGATGTAATGCACGGCGACTTCCCGCGGGCCGCCGGTGAAGGGCAGCTCATGCTCGAAGAACACACGTTCGCCGTTCAACGCCCGCTCGATTCTCGGCCGCAACACCTCGAAGGCCGCCACGCCGACCATCTCGCTGATGTGTTTGCCCACCATCGCGTCGGGCGGCCCACCGAACCAGGCGTGGTACTGCCGGTTGACGAACCGGTAGAACCCGTCCTTGCCGATGTACGAAATGAGCACCGGCACCGAATCGGCGATCAGGCGCAACTGGGCGGCGCTGTCTTCCGCGCTTCGCGCACTGCGGTCCGCGGCACGCAGCGCGGCGACCTGCGCCTCGGCACTGCGCTGCAGTTCGCGCATGAGCGCCGTGGCGAGAGCGGCGACCAACAGGAAGAACGCGACGTGGGCCGCCCATTGCCCCGGTGACGCATCGTGCGGCCAGGTCGTGAACCAGATGGTGGCCGCGATCGGCGTCAGGAAGCTGGCCAACAGGCCCGGGCCTCCCCCGCCGAGGTACGCGCTGGCAAACACCGCCAGCACGAACGGCAGCAACGGCGCCTGGGTACCCAGCAGCGGCGACATCGCGGCGCGCACCGTCACCGTGACCAGGACCACGGCGATGGCCGCGACGTAACGCAGCACCCGGCGGTCAGCGGGAATCAGCGGGCCAATATAAGCCGGCGCGCGCAACTGGTTAGATCGCGCGGATGACGCGGGAGATCTGGCGTCGTCCATGGCCGGCAAAAATCAATCGCAGTGCTCGCGCTGAGGGAAACCCCGTACGAGCGACACTCTACAAGGGCGTCTGCTAACAGTGGCGAGACTCGATTTGTAGGAAATCTCTGGCAGCGCGCCGTGCGCAGCGGTCGACCGGCCCAGCGCAGTGCTTCGCGTCGATGTCGGCGAGCGACTCGCCGGGCGACTCACTCGCCGGCCAGGTGCAGCACGATTTCCCGCGTTGAAAGATGCGCGCGGTGCTCGAACAGGTAGATACCCTGCCAGGTGCCCAGCATCAGCCTGCCGTCCATCACCGGCACGTTGAGCTGCACCTGCGTGAGCGCCGTCTTGAGGTGCGCCGGCATGTCGTCCGGCCCTTCGTCGTCGTGTTCGTAGTCCCCGCCTTCGGGCGCGATGTCGTCGAAGAACTTCTCCAGGTCGTTGCGCACCGCGCGCGCCGCGTTTTCCTGGATGAGCAGCGAAGCCGAGGTGTGGCGGCAGAACAGCGTGAGCAGGCCCGAGCGGATCTCCTGTTTCGCCACCCAGTTGCGCACGCTGTCGGTGATCTCGTTGAGACCGCGGCGGTTGGCGTGTGCCTGGAGCACGAACATCGATTGGCGCATGGCGCGCAAGCATTGCCGCCGCGCGGTTCGAATGCAATCTGTCAAACGGCGGCCGGTTCAGTTGGGCTTAAGCAGCCGAGGCCTAGATTGGCCCCATGGTTCTCCACGGAGGAATGACCATGAACAGGCTGACCGAATCCGCACTTGCCGAATCGCGCCGGGTCTTCGATCTCTGCGACATCAATGGCGATGGCTACATCGACCCGAATGAATTCCACGTGCTGCTGCGGGTGCTCGACGGCGACGTGTCGCGCGAGGAGTGTCTGCTGGATTTCGAGGCCGCCGATACCGCGGGCGATGGTTACATCGAGTTCAGGGAATTCGTGGCGTGGTGGACGAATTGAATCGCCAGCTGAGTTGGCGCCCCCGGCCGGAGTTGAACCGACGACCTACCGCTTAGGAGGCGGTCGCTCTATCCACTGAGCTACGGGGGCGCGCTGGGCGAGATATTACAGGCCCGTTCAGACCCTGGGCGCGAGCCCGTGAAATGGTGGAGCGGAAGGGGATCGAACCCTCGACCTTCGCATTGCGAACGCGACGCTCTCCCAGCTGAGCTACCGCCCCACACGTGGTTCCGGTCCGGACGGTCGTCCGGAAGGCGCGCGATTGTAGGGAAACTCGATTCGGGTGTCACGCGAACTGCGTCTGACGCCAAATGGGGACGGTGGGTGGCCCCGGCAGGCTGTTGGCTCGTAAGATGCCGCCCATGCTGGGAATCGAGCAGAAAGCGCCGGAGTTCACGCTGCCAGACCAGGACGGCAAGGACGTGACACTCACCGGGCTCATCAAGGACGGCCCGGTCATCCTGTACTTCTACCCCGCCGATTTCACGCCCGGGTGCACGCGCGAAGCCTGTTCCATCCGCGACCTGCACCGGGAGATCGGTCTCGCCGGGCTCAAGGTTGCGGGCATCAGCCCGCAGAGCCCGGACAGTCACCGGCGATTCCGTGACAAGTACGGCCTGCCCTTCATCCTGCTGTCGGACGAAACCAAGTCGGTCATCAAGATGTTCGGCGTGAACGGACCGCTGGGCTTCTGGGTGCAGCGGGTGACGTACCTCGTGAACCAGGAACGCACCATCAAGGGATTGGTGAAGGCGCACTTCTCGATCTCGGAGCACGAAGCCTTCATCCGCAGGGCGATCGCGATCCGCGGCCTGCCCGCGTAGCGGAGATGGTGCCGGAGCATGCATTCCGGCATAACTCCACGACGACCGAGTTTTGCCGGAATGCATGCTCCGGCACCGTCTCAGTACTTCATGCGGAGTACGGAGGGGCGGCCGATGGTCGGCACGGTCACGACGTACAAGGTGTCGAACTCTTGGTCGCCGATGGGCGGCACGCGGTCGGTGTCCGCGAGCTCCGCGACCAGCTCGGGCACGGTATTGCTGTGGCCGACCACGAGCGCGACGCCACCCCGGTTTTCACGCAGCACGCGGTGTGCCAGGTCGGAAATGGAACTCTTGGCTTCGACCACCACGGGCTCGAGGTCGAGTCGCTGCGCGAGACCGGCGGCGGTCTGCTGCGTGCGGCGGGTGTCGGTCACGTAAATCCGCTGCACGCGCCCGAATCGATCCGCGTCCCCGAACATCTGCGCCAGGCGCGCCGCGCGTTGCTCGCCCTGCGGCGTCAGCGGCGCATCGTCGATGGCGCCGGCCTGCTTCTCGGCGTGGCGCAACAACACGACGGTCGTGGTGGTGGCCGAATTCCAGTAGATGACCGCGGCCGCGAGCACCAGCACGCCGCCCAGCGCTAACAACCACAGCGGCGCCAGGAACGCGCGGTGCCGCTTCATCAGCGAGGGAGATGCCGGAGTCGGATCGGGCACGTCGTTCATGAAGTGCCGGATGATAAGCCAGAAATGGGGCCTGACCCCATTTCCGCGGTGGCTACCACGAAAAAAGGGGCGGTTCGCGCCGCCCCTTTCATGTCATCGCTGACGCGCCTGCGATCAGTTCGCGGCGGGTGCTCGCGCCGCCTCGGCCGGTGCCTCATCCGCGGCAGCCGTCGCGGCCGGCGGGATGTCGTCGCCGAAGTACGGATCGATCGGCTGGATGGTGCCGTCGTCGTTGTACTTGATCTCGACGGGCTCCTTCACGTTGCGCAGGTGGCTCACGCCGTTCGTACGCTGCGAGTCGTGATAGAAGATGTACCACTTGCCGTCCACTTCCACGATGGAGTGGTGATTGGTCCACCCGAGCACGGGCTGCAGGATCACGCCCTTGTAGGTGAACGGCCCGTATGGCGACTTGCCCATCGCGTACGAGATGGTGTGCGTGTCGCCGGTCGAGTACGAGAAGTAGTAGTTGCCCTTGTACTTGTGCATCCACGACGCCTCGAAGAAGCGGCGCTGGTGGTCGCCCGACAGGATCGGCTTGCCGTGCTCGTCGGTTAACTCGAGATCCCTCGGCTTCTCGGCGAACTCGGTCATGCCATCGGCCATGCGTGCCACTTTCGGTGACAGCGCCGGCTGGTCATCCGGCGGCTGCGAATCGTCGTTCGCGTCGTACTTGCCGGTCTTCCACCTCTGCAGCTGGCCGCCCCACAGGCCGCCGAAGTACATGTAGTACTTGCCGTCCGTGTCCTCGAACACGGCCGGGTCCATGCTGAAGCTGTTCTGGATGGCTTCGGGTTCGGCCTTGAACGGACCGACCGGACTGTCGCCGACGGCGGCGCCGATACGGAACACGCCTTCCGGGTCCTTCACCGGGAAGTACAGGTAGAACTTGCCGTCCTTCTGCGCGGCATCCGGCGCCCACATCATCTTGGCCGCCCACGGCACGTCCTTGATGTCGAGCGCGACCGGGTTGACGGTCACGTGGCCGCCGATGCCGGTGTCGAACGACAGTACCTGGTAATCCTTCATCGCGTACTGGCCGCCGAAGGCATCAGCGGGAGCGCCCGATTCGAAGTCGTGCGAGGGGTAGACGTAGAGCTTGCCGTTGAACACGTGCGCCGACGGATCGGCGGAGTAGATCTCGATGTCCAGGGGCTGGGTGAGGAACAGCTTCGGATCGGCGCCGGCCGGTTCGGCAGGCTTCGCAGCTTCAGCGACGGGCGCCGGCGGGGCCTCTTCTTTCTTCCCGCAGGCGGTCAGGAGGGTCACGGACGCCGCAATGCTGGTCATTGCCGCGAGAAAGTGTCGTTGCATGTTCGCGCTCTCTGGTAACGGAAGGGTCGGCGGATCGGAAAAATAGCAGAAAAATGCCGGATCGCCCGGCTGCTAGTTGGGCATCACGGCGAGCAGCACGCGTCCCGGCCAGGGCGCGACACGATATTCGCCGCTGCCCTCGGGCTGGCGGATCCACAGGTAGCCCGCCTCTTTCGACTCGATGTCGAACTTGAGGCTGCGGCCTTCGTAGACGATCTCGCCGCGGATCCGCGCGGGCCGGTCGAGGTACACCAGCATGAGCTTGTCGCCGGTGTCGATGTCTAACCACTCGCACAGGCCGACCGGCGTGATGCCATCCACCGGCATGACCCAGGGGGAGAGCCGCGCGATGCGTGCTTCCCTCGGCTCGATGGTCATCCACTTCTGCGAGAACTCGGTGGGCACCAGCGCGAGCGCCAGCTTCTCGTGGCTCTTGTTGAGGTCCAGCGAGAACGTCAGGTCGGGCTTCAGCTTGACCGGCGCGAGCTCGCCGGCGTTGGGCGCGCCGTACAGGTCGCCGACCACGTAGGGCACCCACAGCCGCAGGCTCTCCTTGGGCGCGGGGCGCGGCGTCTTGCGGTCGGCTTCGAAGAACGCCACGCGCGACTGGAGCAACCAGTCGGCGCGCACCGGCGCGGGCGCGGGCTCGCGGCGGCCACAGGCGCCGAGGACCAGCAGGGATGTTAGAAGCAGCAGTCCCTTCGTCTTCATATGGGCGGCGATTCTACGGTGAGCGCCCTGTCCGGCGCTGATTCGATGTATTTTTGCGACGTAGTTAATGCCCTGACTGCCCCATGGAGGTTGCCGATGGTCCTGGTGATCCTGCTCGTGCTCGCACTGTTCGTGCTCCAGACGCTGCTGCCGGCGCGCTTCCGCTACCTGTCCGGGGCCGGTGTGGGGGACAAGGTCGCGGTGGCCCTGGGTCCGCGCGACGAGCCTCCACCGCAATCCAGGCTGGGCGGCCGCGCCGAGCGCGCGCTCGCCAACATGCACGAGGCGCTGCCGGTGTTCATCACGCTTGCGCTGCTCAACCTGATCACGCACACGGCGGGCGCGATGGCGGTCAACGGCGCGTGGGTGTTCCTGGTGGCGCGCGTACTGTACGTGCCTGCCTACCTGAGTGGCATCACCGGGGTGCGGACCCTGATGTGGGTGGTGGGCTGGGTCGGCCTGGTGATGATGCTGATCCCGCTGCTCGCGTCGGCCTGACGATCGAGTGCGAAAGCCCCCGGGGCGCGTGGGCGCCGGGGGCCTGGCATGCCGCGGATCAGCCGGGCAGCACTAGGACTGCTGCTTCGCCTGCTTCCTCTGCTCGTAGATCAGCTTGCGATCCTCTTTCATCTGCTTCGTGTCGATGGGACGGATCTCATCGATGAAGCAGCGGTCCCTGCCCACGATCACCTTCTCGAACTTGTCCACCGTGTTGGCGGTGGAAGTGACCGCAATGGCGTTGGCGAACTTGAGATCGGGGCAGTAGCCCTTGACCGACAGCAAATAGGCCGTGTTGATGCCGGTCCAGACGACGAGCTGGTGGTCAGAGACGGGCGTCCAGCCATCGTAGTCCGGCATGTAGAAGGACTTGATCGGCTCACCCGCATACTCACGGTAGTCGAGCTTCGGGCCGGAGGCGCATCCGGCGAAGGTGACCGCGGCGAGGGTCGTGACTAACAGTGAAGTCTTCATAAACACCTCTTGCGAATATCGACTCACGTGGAGTGAGTGGAGTTCCCAGGCGCCCCGGTTCCGGACGACGAGGTTAGACGGCGGGACCTGGCCGATTCCTTGGGTTTTGCCGGGCGGTAGCTTCGCTCAAGTTATGCCGGAATGCATGCTCCGGCACCGTCTTCTCCGGCCGTTCAGTTGCGGTTCATTTCCAGGCGCTCGCCGGTGAGGCGGCGGACGGCGACGTAGAACACGGGCGCGAGCAGCACGCCGAGCAGCGCCGCGCTCAGCATGCCGCCGGCCACGCCGATGCCGATGGCGCGGCGCGCGTTGGCGCCGGCGCCACTGGTGAACACCAGCGGCATCACGCCCAGGATGAAGGCGAACGAAGTCATCATGATGGGCCGCAATCGCAGCCGCCCCGCTTCCATCACCGCCTCGTAGAGCTTCATGCCGCGCTGCTGGGCCAGCAGGGCGAACTCGACGATGAGGATGGCGTTCTTGGCGGCCAGGCCGATGATGGTGATCAGGCCGATCTTGAAGAACACGTCGTCCGACTGGCCCGTGAGCTTGGCCGCGAGCACCGAGCCGATGATGCCGACGGGCACGATCATCAGCACCGCGATCGGCGTGACCCAGCTCTCGTACAGCGCCGCGAGGCACAGGAACACCACGAACATCGACAGGCTGAACAGCAGCGGCGCCTCGGCGCCGGCGCGGATCTCCTGCAGGGACTGCCCCGCCCAGTCGATGGCGAAGCCCGGCGGAAGGTCCTTCGAAACGATCTCCTGCATGGTCTTCATGGCCTCGCCCGAGCTGTGCCCCGGCGCATGCGAGCCGCCGATGGAGGCCGCGGCGAATCCGTTGAAGCGCTGCACGGTGGGCGGCGCGACCACCCACTTCGAGCGCAGCACCGAGGCCAGCGGCACCATGCCGTCGCTGGTGGTCTCGCCCTGGGGCACGAATGCGTTGTTGGTGATGTTGGTCGGCAGGTAGAAGCGATTCAGCGAGTCCTCGTTCATGCGGAAGCCCGCGTCGGCCTGCATCTGCACCCGCAGCACGCGGCCCTGGTAGTAGAAATCGTTCACGTACACCGGCGCCAGCATGAGCTGGATGGCGTTGTATACGTCGTCCACCGACAGCCCCATCGATTTCGCCTGGGCGCGATCCAGCTTGAGTTCCAGGCGCGGTGACGGCGCCAGACCCTGGTAGCGCACGCCCTGCAGCACCGGGTTCTGCGAGGCCTTCTGCACCAGCAGGTTCTGCGCCGCGAGCAACGCATCCGGTCCCTTGTTGCCGCGATCCTCGAGCCACATGTCGAAGCCGCCGAACTGGCCCAGCCCGGAGATCACTGGCAGGTTGAAGAAGAACACCGACGCGTCGCGCTCCGAGAACGCGACGTTCTGGTAGGCCCAGCCGATGACGTCCTGCGCCGACTCCTTGCGATCCTCGAGCTCCTTCAGGCGCACGAAGAAGATGCCCGCGCTCTCGTCGTTGCCGTTGAAACTGAAACCCGAGACTTCGAATACCTGCAGCACCGCGGGCGACTGACGGAGCTTCTCACCCACGCGCTGCATGACCTCGCGCGTGCGCTGGATGGTCGAGCCCGGCTGCAACTGCACCTGGCCGAGCACGTAACCCTGGTCCTCGTCGGGAACGAAGCTGCCGGGCACGCGCATGTAGACCAGCACGCCGACCACGATCAGCACGCCGTAGCCCGTCAGCCACCAGGCCTTGTGCCGCAAACTGAAGCGCACGCCGGAGAGGAAATGGTCCTGCGCGTATTCGTAACTGCGGTTGAACAGCTTGAAGAAGCGGTTCTCCTTGAGATGCTCGGGCCGCAGCAGCGTGGCGCACAGCGCGGGCGTCAGCGACAGCGCCAGGAACGCCGAGAACAGCATCGAGATGGCGATGGTCAGCGCGAACTGCTGGTAGATCACGCCCACCGAACCGGTCTGCATCGCGGCCGGCACGAACACCGCGGCGAGCACCAGCGAGATCGCGATGATGGGACTCGTGATCTGGTCCATCGCCTTGCGCGTCGCGTCACGCGGCGACAGGTGCTCCTCGCGCATCAGGCGCTCGACGGATTCGATGACCACGATGGCGTCGTCGACCACGATGCCGATCGCCAGCACCATGCCGAACAGCGTGAGCTGGTTGATGGAGAAACCGAAGATCTGCATGCCGATGAAGGCGCCCATGAGGGCCACCGGCACCACCAGCGTCGGGATCAGCGTGGCGCGGAAGCTCTGCAGGAACACCAGCATCACGATGAACACCAGCACCACGGCCGCGCACAGCGTGAAGATGACCTCGTGGATGGCGTGCGTGATGAACGTGGTGGCGTCGAGCGCCACGAACCACTCGACTCCCGGCGGGAAGTTCTTCGCCAGCTCGTTCATGCGCGCCTTGACCGCGTCGGCCACGTCGAGCGCGTTCGCGCCCGGCAGCAGGTTGACGCCGAAGCCGCTCACCGGCGCGTTGTCGAGGCGCACGTCGAAGCCGTAGTCCTGCAGGCCGAGCTCGACGCGCGCCACGTCCTTGAGGCGCACGCTGGTGCCGTTGGGCTCGGTGCGCAGGATGACGTTCTCGAACTCCTCCACCGAGGTGAAACGGCCTTCCGCGCTCACCGGCGCCGTGATCTGCTGCTCGGGCGCCGACGGCGCGGCGCCGATGGCGCCGGTCGCGAACTGCACGTTCTGCGCACGCACCGTGTTCAGCACTTCCGAGGCGCTCATGCGGAAGGCGCGCAGCTTGTCGGGGTTGAGCCAGATGCGCATCGAATACGAGGAACCGAACTGGTCCGCGCGGCTCACGCCGGGGATGCGCTGGATGGGATCCAGCACCTGCGAGGAGACGATGTTGTTGAGCTCGGGCCCGGTCAACGCGCCGTTCGGCGCGCGCACGCCGAGCGCGAGGATGAAGTCGTTGTTCATCTTCGAGACGGACAGGCCCTGCACCACCACTTCGCTCGGCAGGCGCGCCTCGGCCAGCTTGACGCGGTTCTGCGTCTGCAGCACGGCGGTGTCCGGATTCGTGCCGTTCTCGAAGACCAGCGTGATCACCGCGCTGCCGCTGGAGTTCGACGACGAGGTGAAATACATCAGCCGGTCGAGCCCGGTGAGCTGCTGCTCGATGATCTGCGTGACGGTGTGCTCGACGGTGTCGGCGTTGGCGCCCGGGTAGAAGGCGCTGATGGCCACCTGCGGCGGGGCGATGTCCGGGTACGCGGCGGCCGGCAGGCGCGTGATGGCGAGGCCGCCGCCGACCATGATGAGGATGGCGATGACCCAGGCCAGCACCGGCCGGTCGATGAAATAATGCGGCAGCACGTCCGGGACCCTGCTGACTAACTACCCTGCGCGGCCGCGGCCGGCGCCGCGCCGCCGGGTTCGACGGCGCCCGGGGCGGCGTCCACCGGCTTCGGATTCACCTTGCTGCCGGGCGGCGCCAGCTGCAGGCCGGACACGATCACCTGGTCGCCGTCGGCCAGGCCGCCGTTGATGGCCCAGTTCACGCCCACCGTGCCGACCACGTCGACGCGCTTCTGCGCCACCGTGCCGTCCTTGCCGACGGCCAGCACATAGGCGCCCTGCGCGTCGCGCTGCACGGCGAGCTGCGGCAGCTCGTAGCCGTCATTGAGCGAACCCGCCATGAGCCGCACCGTGACGTACATGCCCGGCAGCAGCAGCCGGTCCGGGTTCGGCACGATGCCGCGGAACGCCACCGCGCCGGTGGCCGGGTTGACGCTGAAGTCCGAGAAATCGAGCGTGCCCACCTGCGGGTACTCGGTGCCGTCGGCGCGGAGGATGTGCACCTCGGCCTTGTGCCCCTCGGAGAGGGTCACTTCGCCCGCGGCCTGCGCCCGGCGCATCTTCTCGAAGTCGGAGGCCGGCTGGTCGAAATACACGTAGATCGGGTCGACCTGCTCGATGGTAGTTAGCAGGGTCGGCTCGCCCTGCCCGACCAGCGCGCCCTCGAGCACGCGCAGCTGGCTGGCCCGGCCCGAGATCGGCGCCGTGACATTGGCGTAGCCCAGGTTGATGCGCGCGGTCTCGACCTGCGCCCGGGCGGCCGACACCGCCGCGGCGGTCGAACGCTCCAGCGACTCGGAGTCGTCCAGGTCCTTGCGCGACACCAGGCTCTGCTTCACCAGTTCGCGGTTGCGCGCCGCGGTGACCGCCGCGTTCTTGGCGGCGGCCTCGGCCTGCTCGAGGTTGGCGGTGGCCACGTTGAGCGCGGCCCGGTACGGGGCCGGATCGATCTGCAGGAGAAGCTGGCCTTCCTTGACCATGCTGCCCTCCTTATATAAGCGCTTCTGCAGCACCCCGGGCACGCGGGCGCGCACATCCGACGCGCGGGTCGGCGCCAGGCGGCCGGAGGCCTCGCGCAACAGCGGCACGGCATGGGGATGAACGACGATCACGCCGACTTCGGGCGGGGGCATCTGCGGAGGACCCTGCTGCTTGCCGCAGGCGGCGAGAAACAAGGCGGCCACGGCCGCGATGATCAGCGGTGCACGTAAGGACATGTTGTTCTTGGACCCGGTGAAGCGTGGGAGTTTGCGCCGGCGGCGAGCGGCGATTCTATCCCACCAAAGGGGTAGTTTCGGCGGATGACGGCGATTGCCGGCGGCGATGTCGGAATCGACGAGGTGACCGGACAGCCAGGCACGCCAGGCGGCATCGCGGCCGCAACAACGCCGGCGTTACACTCCGGCTCCTCGCGCGGAGAGCCGATGAATCGTCGCACGCTCGCACTGGGCCTCGCACTGCTGCCGCTGCTGGCGTGGGCGGTGGATGAGCCCGAAGTCACCGAGGATGGCCTGGTGCGCGTGCCGTCGAATCCCAAGGTGGGTGTCTACCGCGCGCCCGACGTGCCGTTTGCACGCTACCAGCGCATCTCGATCGGCAGTATTCCGGTGAAGTTCAGCAGGAACTTCGAGCGCACCAACCCCAGGCTCAAGGAGGCCGACCTCGAGCGGCTGCGCGGCGACGTGGTGCGCATGTATCGCGAGGAGCTGGTCGCCGAGCTCGTCGAGCGCGGCGGCTATGACCTCACCGATTCCGCCGACCCGGACGTGCTGCGCATCGATCCTGCCATCGTCGATCTCGACATCTCGGCGCCGCAGGCGGGCAAGGTGCCCGGCTCGCGCACCTTCGTGCGCACCACCGGCTCGATGCAGCTGGTCGCCGAGCTGCGCGACGCGGCCAGCGGCGTCATCGTGGCGCGCATCATCGACTACGAGAAATCGCGCGACGACGGCCACCTGCAGCCGGCCGATCCGGTGAGCAATGCCGACGAGCTGCGCAGGCTGTTCGCCAGCATGGCGCGGCAGACACGCGGGGCCCTCGAGGTCGCGAAAAACCGCCGCGCCCCCTGAGGTCGCGGCGCGCTGCCCCCACGGTGCAGTAGCCTGGCCATCAGTGCGAGCTCTCGCCGAGCGCGTCGACGTGCGCCTGCAGGCTGGAGCGATCGAGCGAACGCACCGGCAGGTTGGCGAACACGCGCAGGCGCCGCTCGAGCTCGGTGCGCGCGCGCAGCAGCGCGGTGCGGCGCCCGGCGTCGTCGCCACACTGCTGCGGGTCGGCGCAATGCCAGTGCGCGGTGATCGGATGGCCCGGCCAGATCGGCGGTGCCTCGCCGGCGGCGGTGTCGCTCAGCGTGACGACGAAGTCCATGGGCGGACTCTGCACGGCGCTGAACTCGCGCACGTGTTGCGGCGGATGCGCCGGCATCTCGAGCCCGGCATTGCGCAGTAGTTCGGCGGCGATCGGATCGGCCTGCGCCGCGGGGCGCACGCCGGCGCTGTAGGCTTCGATCTGTCCGCGGCCAATCGAATTCGCGATGGCCTCGGCCATCATGCTGCGTGCAGCGTTGCGCTGTGACAGGAACAACACTCGCAAAGGCGGGCCATCCACGGGCATCTCCTCGTTCGAACGGCGAGCACGAAATTCTCGGTGCGACACGCGCCGCGGCGGAATCCAACTGCGCCGCGCGCGCGTGTCGGCGCCCTGAACGGCCGGATGTCGGCGTTCGGAGCCCGCCCGGCCGACGGTAGGTTCTAGGTCCCATTTTCGTGGCTCGACATTGGTTGCTAGACATCGCGCATGAAACTGGCGCCACTGCTGACACTCGCGCCGCTCGCGGCGATCCTGGCCCTGTGGGGTTGTGACTCGGCCCAGGAGCCGGCGCCAGACCCGGCGGCCGTGGACATGACCGCCAGGGCGCCCGCCGTCACCGTTCCCGCCGGCCTCGTGACCTGGACCGGTGACCTGCCAGCCCTGGTCGAGAAGCGCGCGGTGCGCATGCTGGTGGTCTACAGCAAGACGTTCTATTTCATCGACAAGGGCCAGCAGCGCGGCATCACCTATGACCTCGGCATGGAGCTGGAGAAGCAGCTCAATGCCACCAACAAGGACAAGTCCCGCCCGTTCCGCGTGATGTTCATTCCGGTGGCGCGCGACCAGCTGCTGCCCTCGCTGGTCGCCGGCGTCGGTGACATCGCGACGGGCGGCCTCACGATCACGCCGGAGCGGCTCAAGACCGTGGACTTCACCGCGCCCGCCACGGACAGCGTCAGCGAGATCCTCGTCACGGCGCCGAACGTCGCCGCGCCCGCGAGCGTCGAGGAACTCTCCGGCCGCAGCGTGTACGTCCGGCGTTCCAGCGCCGCCTACGAGGCGCTCGCGGACCTGAACGCACGGCTCGCCGCGCAATCGAGGCCGCCGGTCGACATCAAGCTCGCCGAGGAAAACCTCGAGGACGAGGACATCCTGGAAATGGTCAACGCCGGCCTGGTCGACGCCACCGTGGTCGACGACTACGTCGCGAAGTTCTGGAAGGAAATCTTTCCCAACATCCAGCCGCAGCCGGCGATCGCGGTGCGCACCGATGCGCACATCGCCTGGGCCATCCGCCAGGGCAGTCCTGAATTCAAGAAATATCTCGACGGCTTCGTCGCGAAGAATGGCCTCGGCACGATGACCGGCAACGTCATCTTCAAACGCTACTTGCAGAACACGCGCTGGGCGAAGGGCGCCACCAAGGCCGAGGACATGAAGCGATTCACCGCGCTCGTCGGGATCTTCAAGAAATACGCCACGCAGTACGACTTCGACTGGCTGCTGCTCATGGCGCAGGGCTACCAGGAATCCGGTCTCGACCAGCGTACGCGCAGCCCGGTGGGCGCGATCGGCATCATGCAGGTGATGCCGGCCACGGCGAAGGATCGCAATGTCGCGATCAAGGACATCCACCTGCCCGAGCCGAACGTGCACGCGGGCGTGAAGTACATGCGCTTCCTGGTCAACGAGTATTTCAACGAGCCGGCGATCGACCGCGTCAATCGCCACCTGTTCGCGTTCGCCGCCTACAACGCCGGTCCGAACCGCATCGCGCGGCTGCGCGGCGAGACCGCCAGTCGCGGACTCGATCCCGACAAGTGGTTCAACAACGTGGAACTGGTGGTGGCGGACGAAGTCGGCCGGGAACCGGTGCAGTACGTCAGCAACATCTACAAGTACTACGTGGCGTACAAGCTGGCGATCGAGCGCGCGCAGCAGCGCGAGGGCGCCAAGGCGCCGAAGGCCGCCGCGAGTACCTGACCGCCCGGCCGGGCCGGCGCGCGACTACTTGACGACGTAGCCCTTGCCCTCGAGGCAGGCCTGCATCCCCTTCTTGAACTTGTCCATGCCGGCCGCGCGCTCGGCGTTGTGCTGGTCGGCTTGTGCCTGCGCCTGCTGGTTGGCGGCCTGGGCCTGCGCTTCGTTCGCACGACGCTGCTGACGATTGCGCGAACCCGCCACCACCGCGCCGGCCGCGGCGCCCGCGGCGGCGCCCTCGTTCGCTTCACCGTTGGCGATTTCACCGACGACGGCGCCCGCGGCGGCACCTCGCGCCGCGCCGCGCAGGCGTGAGCCATTGGCGGCCTGTTGCGGCGGCGGTTCGACCTTGGCCGCGGTGGCCACCGGCGTCGACGGATCGAATCCGGATTGCGTCTTCGACCAGGTGTAGCACTCGGCCTCGTCCTTGCCCTGCTGGGTCGCATCCTGGCCCTTGGCCGGATAGGCCGACAGTCCGACCGACGCCGCAAGCGTGGCAGGAGTCGCAGTCGCGGGCGGAGTCTGGGCGATGGCCTGCGCAGCCAGCGCGGCACAGATCGCGATGGAAATGGTGTTCGACTTCATGTGGCTCTCCCCGCAAGACGTGCGAGAGAGAACTTTCTACTGCATGCCCCGCGGCGCCGACATCGGACCAAAGCCCCAGACTTTCGCCGCGGCGCGACGCGCCCGCGGAGGGTCAGTGCCGCGAAGCCGCGTAGTCCACGCGCAACGTGAAGCGGAACGTCGCGCCGCCCGACGCCGAGTTCTCGGCCCAGATACGGCCGCCGTGCGCCGCGATCATGGAGCGCGCGATCGACAGTCCCATGCCCATGCCATCGGACTTGGTGGTGAAGAAGGAGTCGAACAGCTGCGGCATGTGCTCCGGTGCGATGCCGTGGCCACGGTCGGTGACCGACACCTCCACCATTGCGCCGTCGAGGCGCGCGGTGACCACCAGCTCGCGCGCGTCCTCGGGGGTGCCCTTCATCGAGTCCATGCCATTGACCATGAGGATGACCAGCACCTGCTCGAGGTAGGAGCGATCCCCGATCACCGGCGGAAGATCGGCCGGCACGTCGCGCCGCATCGGCACGCGCCGGTGCAGCGCGTCGCCCGCGGTGAGCTTGAAGACGTGATCGATGGTGCCGGCCAGGTCCACGCGCCGCGGTTCGAACTCGCGCCGCTGCAACAGCGAGCGGATGCTGCGGATGGCCGAGTCGGCGCGCAGGTCGTCCTTGCGGATGTCGGCCAGGATGTTGCGCAGCTCCTCGAGCGGCGGATCATCGGAGCGCAGCAGGATCTCCGCGGCCTCGGCGTTGCTCAGGATGGCGCACAGCGGTTGGTTGATCTCGTGCGCCACCATGGCGGTGAGCTCGCCGACCGCGGCGAAGCGCGTGGCGTGCGCCAGTTGCCGGCCGGACTCTTCGGCCCGCTTGCGATCGGTGACGTCGGCGCCGATGAGCTGCAGTTCGCGCGCTTCGTCGGGCACGCCGTCGAGCGTGTGGCATACCCAGCTCTGCCAGCCGCGCGTGCCGTCCGGGTTCGCGACCTCGCATTCCCACGTGACGTGACCGGGCCCGTCGAGCGCCTGCGCGAGCGCACGCCGCGCGGCTTCGCGCGCGGCCGGCGACACCAGGTCGAGGAAATTCTGGCCCAGCAGCTCCGATCGTTCGCGGCGCAAGAAGCGGCAATAAGCCGAGTTGACGAAGGTCAGCGTGCCGTCCGGCAACATCCGGCAGACGAAGCTGCTCTGGCTTTCGACCACGTCGCGGTAGCGTGCCTCGCTGCGTTTGAGCGCGGCCTCCTGCTGGCGCCGCTCGGTCATGTCGATGGCCGAGCCGACGTAGCCCAGGAATTTCCCGTCCGGGGAGAAGCGCGGCGCGCCATGGCTCAGGATCCAGCGGTATTCGCCGTCGTGGCGCCGCAGCCGCGCTTCGTTCTCGAACGACTCGCGCGCCTCGATGCTGCGCAGATAGTCGCCATTCGAACGCCCGAAATCGTCGGGATGGACGATGCGGTTCCATCCATCACCCATGAACTCCTCGCGCGTCAGCCCGGTGAACTCCAGCCAGCGGCGGTTCACGAATTCGCACCGGCCCTCGGGGCTGGCCAGCCAGATCTTCATCGGCGACTGGTCGGCCATGAGACGGAAGCGCTGCTCGCTTTCGAGCAGCGAGCTGCTGGCGCTGACCCATTCCTCGACCAGCACCGCGACCAGGAACAACGGCGCGGCGCGCAGCAGCAGGAAGTGCTGCAAGCGACTCGAGACTTCGGCATGCGTCAGCGCCGCGAACGAGCCGGTGCCATCGATGGCCGCGCCCACGGCGAACACCGTCAGCACGGCGACCGCGGCCGTGGCGCCGGGCATGCGGAAGCGGAACGCGGCCCAGACCATGAACGGCACCGGCGCATAGAAGCGCGTTTCGACCATGTCGCTCGGGATTGCGATGGGCTCGAAGGCCCAGGCCATGGTGAGCAGCAGTCCGATCGCCAGCAGCCCGGCTTCGATGAGTCGCGGCGTCGAGAAGGTGGCAGGATTCGGCGGCCGCAGCACCCAATAGAAGAGGATGGGCGTGAGGACGAGGTTGGCCATCGCATCCCCGAGCAGCCACTGCTCGAAGCTCGCCCAGTACGACGCGCCCAGGCTGGCGCGCGAGGCCGCGCCGAGCAGCGCGCTCGCCGCCGGAAGCAGCACGACCGCGATCAGGCAATAGACGCCGAGCTCGCGCATCTGCGACAACCGGATCGGGTCGCGCATGAACTTCTGCAGCAGCCAGGCGCCGATCACGCCCTTGGCGCAATCGTTGAGGTAGACGCTGCCGAGAAACCACCACGGGGCGCCGGCTTGCGGGTCACCGAGCAGGCGCAGCGGCAGGATTCCCAGCAACAGCAGCCACCACCGGCGACGCGGCGTGCTCAACAATGCGCACAGCAACACCGAGTCCGGAAACCAGAACGGCGCGGACACCGCCGGGCTGAAGGACTGGCCGAAGCGGTACGCGACCAGGTAGGCGAACGCGAACGCGATGAATCCCAGCGTCGCGGCGACCAACGGCGGGCGGATGGCGACCCAGGGTGACCAGGGAGCGGACATCGAGGTCATGGTCCGGGCGCCGTGCGGAGCATGCGCGCGATCTTGCTCCTAGCCTGCGAGGTGCGCCACTTTCGGCGGCCACTCGTCCCAGCGCCGCGGGTTCGCGTCGACCATGCCTTCGGACTTCGCCACGATCGCCGGCTCGAACTGCACGGCCTTGCGCGCCACTGCGTCGATGTGCACGCCGATGACCAGCATGGTCGCGAGGTGGTCGCCGCCATCGCCACGGAACATCTCGTGCACGAAGCGCACCGACTTCGGTTTGACTTCGAGCACCGCCGAACGCACCACGATGATGTCGCCGACCAGCGCCTCGCGCCGGTAGGCGATGCGCTGCTCGACCGCCGCCATGCCACGCCGCGCCTCGCGCATGTAGGCCGAGGTCATGCCCATCAGCGCGCCCAGGTTCCAGGTGGCCTCGTCGAACTTGCCCACGAACCACATGACGTTCATGTGACCCATGTGATCGCATTGCCACTGGTGGACCATGCCGCGGTAGGTGATGCCGGCGTCGCTCATCTGGTGTTCCTCCGAAAATCCCGGGTCCGTCACGGTCCAGCGCGCCGGCCGCCAGGCGCCCTTCCTAGCAACTCCCCGATGGGCGCGAACGCGGCGGCGATGCCGCGGGCGACGTTGCCCGTCCTCGAGCAGCGCCGCCCCGCGCGTCTCCCGCCGCTCCGCCACCGCCCCGCGCGACGCCGGTGCCGGCCGGGATAGTACCGGACTGTCAAGTTCGCCTTGCGAAAAGCCCGATTCGTGATCAGGCCAATGCGGTTTCACTCACGGGCGAGACGCAAACCGCGGGGTTCCCGAACAATCCGCGCAGACCAGGCAACGGACTATTTCCTCATGGCCCAGAATCTCGAAGGCGTGCTCAAGGCCGCCGGCAACACCGTCAAGATGCTCCGCAACTCGCAGATCGGCGCGTACGTGTACCCGGTGGTGCCGAGCGAATTCACCAACTGGCGCGACGAGCAGCGCGCCTGGCGTGACACGGCGGTGTTGTTCGACCAGTCGCATCACATGGCCGAGCTGACCATCAAGGGCCCGGATGCCCTGAAGCTGTGCAGCTACACCACGATCAACAGCTTCGCCAACTTCCCGGTGAACCGCGCCAAGCAGATGGTGCCGACCAGCTACGAAGGACACGTCATCGGCGACGGCATCCTGTTCCACCTCGACCAGGACGAGCTGCTGTTCGTCGGCCGCGCGCCGACCGTGAACTGGCTGCAGTTCCATTGCGAGACCGGCGGCTTCAAGGTCGACTTCATCCGCGACGACCGCTCGCCCTCGCACGCCTACGGCAAGGCGGTCACGCGGCGCCACTACCGCTACCAGATCCAGGGACCGAACGCGAAGCAGATCCTCGACAAGTTGAACGGCGGCCCGATCCCGGACGTCAAGTTCTTCACCATGGACACCATCAACATCAAGGGCCGCAAGGTTCGCTGCCTGCGTCACGGCATGGCCGGCGCGCCCGGGCTCGAGATCTGGGGTCCATTCGAACAGGCCGCCGAGATCCGCGAGTACATCCTCGAGCAGGGCCGCGAATTCGGTATCGTGCCGGTGGGCTCGCGCGCCTATGCGAGCAACACGCTGGAATCCGGCTGGATCCCCTCGCCCCTGCCCGGTGTCTACACCGGCGAGAGCATGAAGAAGTACCGCGAGTGGTTGCCGGCCAACAGCTACGAAGCCACCGGCTCCATCGCCGGCAGCTTCGTCAGCGACGACATCGAGGACTACTACGTCAACCCGTACGAGCTCGGCTACGGGCCGTTTATCAAGTTCGACCACGACTTCATCGGCGCCGATGCGCTCAGGAAGATCGCCGACCAGCCGCATCGCAAGAAGGTGACGTTCGCCTGGCATCCCGACGACATGGCCAGGATCTACGCGTCGCTGTTCCGGCCGGGCGAGGAGCACTACAAGTTCTTCGACCTGCCGAACGCCAACTACGCCTCCTCGACGTTCGACAAGATCGTCAAGAACGGCAAGACGGTGGGCTTCTCGATGTTCGGCGGCTTCAGCTACAACGAGCGCACCGCCCTGTCGCTGGGCATCGTCGATCCCGGCATCGAGATCGGCGAGGAGCTGACGCTGGTGTGGGGCGAGGAGAACGGCGGCACCCGCAAGACCACGGTCGAGCGGCACAAGCAGCTCGACGTGCGGGTCACGATCTCGCCGGTGCCCTACTCGCGCGTGGCGCGCGACACCTACGCCGAGGGCTGGCGCACCGCCAGGCACGCCTGAGGATCGGGCAAGGGCCGGCCCGGCGCCTTCCAAAGGCGGATCGGGCGCGTTGGACCAACTAACTACCCGGCCTCGCGCCGGGTAGTTAGCTTGTGGGGCCCCGGCTTCCGCCGGGGCCAGGATTTTTTTCGCGAAGGGGCTTGCGACCTCTTCCCATCCGCTGGCAACTGAGTATACACTGTATACACAGTATGTACAGCGGCATAAACATTTCCCAGACCGATGCGCGCCCGATGTACCTCCAGATCATGGAGCAGATCCGGGCGCGGGTTGCTGCGGGCGACTGGCCGCCGGGGAAAGAACTCCCGTCCATTCGGGCACTTGCGGCCGCCCTGAACGTCAGCGTGATCACCATCAAGCGCGCCTACCTCGATCTCGAGAACGAGGGCGTGATCGTCACCCGCCACGGCAAGGGCTCGTTCGTGGCCGACGCCAATGGCCTGGCAGGCGAACTCAAGGAAGCCCAGCTGCAGGAACACCTCGAGCAGGCCGCCGGGATCGGCCGGCAGCTGGGCCTCACCTCCGAAGAACTCGCGAAGCGGCTGCGCCGCGCCCTGGAAAGCAAATGACCGACAAACACATCGAAATGCACGGCGTGCGCAAGTCTTACCGCTTCTTCACGCTGGACGACCTGTCGCTCGATCTCGCCCCGGGCGAGGTGATGGGCTTCGTCGGACCGAATGGCGCCGGCAAGAGCACCACGCTGCGCCTGGCGATGGGTCTGGTCGCGCCGGACGCCGGCGAGATCCGCGTGCTCGGCCAGCCGATGCCCGCGGCCAGCGCCATCGCCAAGCGCGAGGTCGGCTATGTATCGGCCGACATGCACCTGCTGCCCAACGCCACGCTCGGCTGGCACATGGACTTCGTGAAGTCCATCTACCCGGGCTGGGATGCGGGCTACGCGGCGGCGCTGGTGAAGCGCTTCAACCTGCGGCCCGGGCAGAATGCGCGCTCGCTGTCGCTGGGCGAGCGCATCAAGGCGGTGCTGCTGCTGACGCTGGCGCGCCGCCCTCGCCTGCTGGTCCTCGACGAGCCCACCACCGGTCTCGACCCGGTGGCGCGCCACGAAGTCATCACCGAGTTCATGGACGTGCTGCACGACGACAGCCGCTCGATCCTGTTCTCCTCGCACAACACCGTCGACGTGGAACGCATCTCCGACCGCATCACCTTCATCGACCGAGGGCGGCTGGTGGAGAGCAGCAACAAGGAAGACTTCCTCGACCGCTGGCGCCGCATCCAGTTGCAGCTGCCCGAGGGCGCCGCGCTGCCGGCACTGCCCGACCTCGTGAGCCGCAACCAGGACGGCCGCTTCGTCACGCTGGTGACCGACCAATTCTCGGACGGCTTCGCGGCCCTGCTGGCACCGCACGTGCGCGAGGTGCAACGCATGAGCCTCGAGGAAATCTTCGTCGCGAACGTCATGCGCCATCGCGAGGTACGCGGCTCATGAACACCGTCATCCGCAAGCTCATCGCCAAGGAATTACACGTGAATCGCCTGCTGGTCGGCATCGGGGTCGTGGCCGGCATCGGCTCGACGGTGGTGGCCGCGTTCGGCCCGGTCGGCTTCAACATCGGCGCATTGACCTGGCTCAGCACCATCATCGGGATGGGCGTCATCCTGTCGCTCTACGGGATCATGAACGAGCGCAAGGAGCATGCACTCGAGTTCGTCATGAGCCTGCCGCTCTCGGTCGCCGGCTACGTGCGCGCGAAAATGATCGGCCTGGTCTTGTGCTTCTTCATCACCTGGTCGGTGTCGGTGGCGGCGGCGCTGGTGCTGGTATTCGCCAAGGACAGCGTGCCCGATGGCATCGCTCCCTACCTGCTGTTGCTCAGCGTGTTCATGCTGGCGAATTTCGGCGTGGTGTTGGGCGGCACGATGCTCGCGCGCAACGAGGGCACGACCACCGCGATCGTCATCATCACCAACATGGGCGTGACCCTGTTCATGTTCATCGTGGCTCCCATGCGGGGGATCCGCGAATTCATGTGGGCCACCGCGCCGGTGTGGAACTCCACCTTCTGGGCAGTGCTCGGCTGCGAGCTCGCCGTACTCGTCATCTCACTCACCCTGCCCCTGCTGATCGTCGCGCGCCGTCGCGACTTCCTCTAGGCGCGGCCCAATCCAAGGAGCTAACAATGACCACCCAGGGAACCCAGGACCCGCGCCGGCACGCGCAGGCTTCCGGAGGCGAGCGCCTTCACGCGCTGGATGCCGTGCGCGGCTTCGCGCTGTTGTTGGGCGTGGCCTTCCATGCCGCCATGTCCTTCTTGCCAGGCCTGCCGCCCGGCGTCTGGTCGATGATCGACAATTCCCCGAGCCCCTTCCTGGCCGATGCCGGGTTCGTGGCGCACTGCTTCCGCATGTCGCTGTTCTTCTTCATCGCGGGATTCTTCGCGCGGCTCATGTACCACAGGCTCGGCGCGCGCGGCTTCTGGAGCAACCGCGCCATGCGCATCCTGGTGCCGCTGGTCGTCGGCTGGGTGGTGTTGATCCCGCTCATTTTTGCGATCTGGGGCATGGGCATGAGCAAGATTCTCGGCGGCGCCGCTGCGCCGCCGATGCCCCCGATGCCCGCCCACTGGTTTCCGCTGGCGCACCTGTGGTTCCTGTACCAGCTGCTGGTGCTGTACGTCGGCGTGATCGCGGTGCGCGCGCTCGTGGCACGCTTCGACGCCGCGCAGAAGCTGCGCAACGCGGTCGACGTGGTGGTGACGGCGTGCATCCGCCTGCCCATCGGCGTGCTCCTCTTTGGCCTGCCGCTGGCGGCGGCGCTGGTGTCGCTGCCCTTCTGGATCTACTGGACCGGCATCCCGACGCCCGACTCCTCGCTGATCCCGCAATTGCCGGCCACCCTGGGGTTCGGCACGGCGTTCGTGCTCGGCTGGCTGGTGAATCGCTCGAAGGGTGCGCTGGCAGCCTTGGAATCACGCTGGGTGACCCACCTGTTGCTGGCCGTGGTGGCCACCGCCTGGTTGCTGCATGTCACGCACGTTTCGCCCATCGCCCAGCCGGGCCTCGACAAGACCTTGTTCGCGGCCGCGTTCGGCGTGGCGGTCTGGGGCTGGACCTTCGGCCTGACCGGCGTGGCGCTGCGCTTCCTCTCTAACTACAGCCCGGTGCGCCGATACATCGCCGACGCCTCCTACTGGATCTACCTCGCGCACCTGCCGGTGGTCGCGGCGCTCGCGGTGTGGGTCGGCCACTGGCCGCTGCACTGGGGTTTCAAGTATCCGTTCATCCTGGCGACGAGCTTCGCGGTGCTGTTCCTGAGCTACCACTTCCTGGTGCGCCCCACCCTGATCGGCAAGGTGCTCAATGGCCGCAGGTATCCGCGCAAGGGCGCGGCTCCGGCCGCGGCTCCGGCCGCCACGCCGTCCGCGGCCCCCGCTGTTGCCCAGGGGCAGATGCAGGACGACCCGCCGGTGGCCGAGCTGCGCGGCATCGTGAAGAAGTACGGCGCCAACACCGCGCTCGCCGGCGTCGACGTGCAGGTGCGCCGCGGCGAACTGCTCGCGGTACTCGGGCCCAACGGCGCCGGCAAGTCCACGGCGATCGCGCTGTGGCTCGGCCTCATCGAGGCGGATGCCGGTGAAGTGCGCCTGCTGGGCGGATCACCGCAGGACGTGGCGCGTCGCCGCGGGCTCGGCGTGATGATGCAGGACGTCGACCTGCCCAAGGAGCTCAAGGTCCGTGAGCTGGTACGGCTCGCGGCCAGTTACTACGACGGGCCCATGAGCGTCGCGGAAGCGCTGCAACGCGCCGGTATCGAACACCTCGCCGAGCGCGCGTACGGAAAACTGTCCGGCGGGCAGAAACGCCAGGCGCAATTCGCGGTCGCCATCTGCGGCCGGCCGCAAGTGCTGTTCCTCGACGAGCCCACGGTGGGACTCGACGTGCAGGCGCGCGAGGCGCTGTGGAATAGCGTGCGGCGCCTGCTCGCCGACGGCTGCTCGGTGGTGCTGACCACGCACTATCTCGAGGAAGCCGAGGCGCTGGCGGACCGGATCACCGTGGTCACCAGGGGCCGCGTGATCGCCAGCGGCAGCGTCGACGACATGCGTGCGCTGGTGGCGCGGCGCCAGATCAGCTGCGTCACGCGCCTTGCGCCGGAAGACGTGCGTGGCTGGCCGGGCGTGGTCGACGCGCAGCGCGTGCAGGATCGCCTGCAGGTCACGGCCACCGATGCGGAAGGCGTGGTGCGCCGACTGCTCGCGGCCGATGAAAAGCTGGGCCGCCTCGAGGTACGCCAGGCCGGACTCAACGAAGCATTCAACGAACTCACGAAGGAGGCAGCATGAACGCGCTCGCCGTCAGATCGACCATCACTTCGACCATCGACACCGTCACCTCGCTGCGCGGCCGCGAATTCGGCGCCTACCTCGCCGAGACGCAGTACGAGCTGACGCGCATGGTGCGCAATCCGGGCATCGCGATCCCGGTGTTGCTGCTGCCCTGCGCGCTGTACGCGTTGTTCGCGCTGCTGATCGCCGGTGACGCCATCAACAAGGATCCGAACCTCGGCGTGTTCCTGTTCGCCGCGTTCTCGATCATGTCGGTGACCATGCCGGCGATGTTCGGCATCGGCGTGAGCCTCGCGCTCGAGCGCGACATGGGACTGCTGCGACTGAAACGCGCGCAGCCGGCGCCACCGGCCGCCTGGGTGGTGGCGAAGATCGTCGCGGGACTGGTGCTCGCGGTGCTGGCGTATGCGCCCATCCTCGCGCTGGCGCTGGCCAGCGGCAAGCTGGCGCTGGCCCCGGGCCAGGTTTTCGCACTGAGCCTGGCGCTGATGGTGGGCACCATTCCGTTCACGGCGATGGGCTTGATGATCGGCGCGCTGTGCAGCGGTTCCGCGGCCCCCGGCTTCGCCAACCTGATCTATCTACCCGGCTGCTACCTCTCCGGCATGTTCTTCCCGCTGCCGAAGTCGATGTACTGGCAGGCGCCGATCTGGCCGCAGTTCCACGTCGAGCAATTCGCCATGCACATGGCCGGCGTCGGCAAGATGCAGTTCGAGCCGCTGGGCATGGCGCTCGCCTCGATGCTGGGCTACACCGTGCTGTTCGCCGGCGTCACCATCTGGAGGCTCGCGCGCAAAGGCTGAAGGATCAGGGGGACAGTCCTCATTTGCTTGTCATGTGACATCCCGATGAGGGATGTCCCCATTTCTTGGTATGGTTGCGCCCTTCTCATGACGGGGGCGGCGCGATGAGCGGACCTAATCGGCGCGATTTCCTGCAGGCGGCGGGACTCGCGGGGATGTTCTCCGGCGTTTCCGGGGCGGCACTCGCGCAGGGAGTCTCGGGCGCGGGGACGGTCGACCCGGCGAATTCTTCCCAGGCCGAGATAATTCCGACGCATCACATCCGGTTTTCCGCTATCGGCCTCGACCACGCGCATATCTATGGCATGACGCGCGCGATCCTGCGCGGCGGCGGCGAGCTGGTCTCCTTCCACGCGACCGACCCGGCGCAGATCGCCGCCTACCGGAAGGAGTTCGGCGACATCGAGCTCGCCGCCAGCGAGGACCAGATCCTCGATGACAAGTCCATCCAGCTGGTGCTCGGCGCGCCCATTCCCGACCTGCGCGCCCCGCTCGGCATCCGCGTGATGAAGGCGGGCAAGGACTACCTGTCCGACAAGCCCGGCATCACCACGCTCGCGCAGCTGGCCGAGGTGCGCAAGACCATCAAGGCCACGAAGCGCAAGTTCGCCATCATGTACTCCGAGCGTCTCGAAGTGCGCTCGGCCGTGTACGCCGGCGAGCTCGTGCAGCAGGGCGCCATCGGCAAGGTCATCCAGACCGTGAACCTCGCGCCGCATCGCGTGAACGCGCCGAGCCGTCCCGAATGGTTCTGGGACAAGGCGCGCTACGGCGGCATCCTCTGCGACATCGGCTCGCACCAGGCCGACCAGTTCCTCTACTTCACGAACAGCACCCAGGCGCACGTGGTCGCCGCGCAGACCGGCAACGTCAACTACCCGGACCACCCGAAGTTCGAAGACTTCGGCGACATGATCATGACCGGCAACGGCGGCACGGGTTACGTGCGCGTCGACTGGTTCACGCCCGACGGCCTCGACACCTGGGGCGACGGGCGCCTCTTCATCCTCGGCACCGAGGGTTACATCGAGCTGCGCAAGTACACCAACGTGGCCACCGCCAAGGGCGGCAATCACCTGTACATCGTCGACAAGAAGCAGGCGCGCTACATCGACTGCAACAAGGTACCGCTGCCCTTCGGCCCGCAGTTCGTGCGCGACGTGGTCGAACGCAGCGCCGTGGCGCAGGACCAGGACCAGGCGCTGCTGGCCGCCGAGCTGGTGCTCAAGGCGCAGACCATCGCGACCAGGCCGGTCGGCGCCTGATCAAAGTCAGAACGGGGGCATCATGAAGAACATTCGCGTGGCGCTGCGGACGGCGCTTCCCTGGGCATTGCTCACCTGCGCGGCTGCCGCGCACGCGGACGAATCGCCCGGTCCGCAGTACGTGCCATTTCATCCGTCCGGCATCTACGCACTGGGCGAGAGCGCCGGCTGGCACGTGACGCTGCCGTGGGGTTCTCCCGCCGTCACGTACGTCATCCGCAAGAACAACCTCGGAGAGATCGGCCGTGGCACGATCGAGCCGGGCGTTCCCGCGACCATCGAAGCGAAGCTCGACGAACCCGGCATGGTGTACGTGGAGGTGACCCAGGTCTCTCCCGGCGCGAAGCCCAAGGCGCTCGGCGCCGCGGTGGCTCCCGAAAAAATCCAGCCTTCGATCCCGGCGCCGGCGGATTTCGACGCATTCTGGAAGGCGAAGATCGCGGCGCTGCGCAAGGTGCCGGCCAAGCCGCAGTTCACCGCGAAGCCGAGCAAAAAAGACGGCGTCGACTTCGGCATCCTGCGCATGGATGGACTCGAAGGCCGGCACATCTGGGCGCAGGTCGCGAAGCCGCACGACGCCAGCAACCAGAAGAAATATCCCGGCCTCGTGATCCTGCAATGGGCCAGCCCGCCCTATCCACTCCAGCAGCCCTGGGTCACGGACCGCGCCGCCGAAGGCTGGCTGGCGGTGAACGTCGAGCCGCACGACGTCATGCCCGACCAGCCCAAGGAGTACTACGACGCGTTGCCGAAGGAGCTCAAGGAATACAACACCATCGAGACCCGCAACCGCGACAGGAACTATTTCCTCCACATGTATCTCGGCGACATTCGCGCGGTCGACTACCTCGCGAGCCGCCCGGACTGGGACGGCAAGACGCTGGTGGTCATGGGCACGAGCATGGGCGGGCAGCAGAGCCTGTGCACCGCGGGCCTGCACCCCAAGGTGACCGCGATGCTGATCAACGTGCCGGCCGGCGCCGATGCGAATGGCACCGCGCACGGCCGCAAGACTGGCTACCCGTTCTGGGACGAGAAGGACCCGAAGGTGCTGGAGACCGCGCAGTACTTCGACACCGTGAACTGCGCCGCGCGCATCAAGGTGCCGTCGCTGGTGGCCATGGGCTTCATCGACACGACCACGCCGCCGGTCGGCATCTGGGCCGCATTCAACCAGATCCAGGGTCCCAAGCAGGCGGCGCCCATGATCGAGTCGCCACACAACCACCTCGCGACGCCCGAGCAATCGATGCCCTGGACCCGGGCCTCCGCATCCTGGCTCGAGGCCCTGCGCCTCGGCCTGCCGCCGATCGAACCCGCCGACGTGCCGACGCCGCGCCGCGACGCCAACTCGCGCCTCGCGCACGAGGAACTGCTCGCGAAGAAAAAGGCCGGGCAGATCGACGTGTATTTCGTCGGCGATTCCATCACGCGGCGCTGGGGTACCAGCGACGAGCAGTGGAAGGACCTGCTCGCCAACTGGAACGCGAACTTCAAGGGCTGGAACGCCGCCGATTTCGGCTGGGGCGCCGACAAGACGCAGCACATGCTGTGGCGACTCAGGAACGGCGAGCTCGAAGGCGTGAATCCGAAGGTGGTCGTGGTCATGGCCGGCACCAACAACGTGGGAAATGCGACACCTTTAGGGGACGCGCAGGCGCGCGCTGACGACGTGGCGCGCGGCGTCGGCGCCCTGGTACGCGAGATCCGCAAGCAGGCACCGCGCGCCACGCTGGTGATCACCGGCATCACGCCGCGCAACGACAACCCGGCGGTCATGCCGGTGATCGATGCCGCCAACCAGCAGATCGCCCGGCTCGCGGATGGAAAATCCATACGTTACATAAACATCAACGCGCAGCTGGCGGATGCGCGCGGTCGGCTACGTCCGGGAATGACCTACGACGGTCTGCATTTGACCGCTGCGGCGTACCAACATTGGGCCAACGCGCTGAAGCCGATACTCACCGAAGTGCTGGGAACGCCGGCCGCGGTCGATCGCGCACCGCCGCCATCCAGCGATCCGAGCGCGCGGCCGTCAGCAGAATCCGTGAAGCACTGAGGCCAAATACCCGTCGACCCGATGCCATGAACGGAGCAAGATAAGCCCTAAGGGAGACAAGTGCGGAGGTCTCGGGTGTCGTCACCCGCGTTTACCACCGATAACAAACAACAGACGCGCCCCCTCCGGCGGGTGTTGGCGGCGCTCTGGACGTCGCTGCGCACCACGAATCGCGACATCACCACGACGCTGGGAATCTCGGCGGCGCTGCACTTCGCGGTGCTGCTGATGTTCGGCACCGCGCTCTACACCTCCGGCGAAGACGAAGAAAACATTCCCGAGCTCTCGGTGCAGATCGAAACGCGCGAAGGCCCGAGCAGCGAGGAGATGACCGACGCCGCCCTGCCTGAGCCCGCACCCGAACCCGAGCACGTGAACACCTCGCCGGGCAACAGCGAACACACCGTCGAAGCCCCGGTGGTCGCGGACGCCTCGCCGGTGCAGCCGCAGGCTGCGCAGGATTCCGAGGAGCCCGAACAGCCCGCGATCGCGGATGCCGAGCCCACCGAAGAGCCGGTGCTCACCACCACGGGCGAGTCGAGCACCACCGTGGCCATGGACGACCCGGACCTGCACGAAACGCCGCCGGCCCCCGTGCCCGAGACCGAGCAGGTCATGCTGACGCGCAACGTCACGCAGCTCGCACAGAAGCTGCTCGATTCGAACATGACCAAGTCGCAGCTCACCTGGCAGCAGGACGGCCGGGAATACTCGGCGCGCGTCATCCGGCGCCCCGCGGCCGACAGTACCGGGCTCGAGCAGGTGATCGCCGAGGTCACGACCAACAAGGACGGCAAACGCATGAAGACGCACCTGTCGCTCAAGCGACTGGCGTTTTCGCACTTCACGCAGCTGGTCAATTTCTGGGATCCGCACATCCAGCTGCACGACGACGTGATCGAGGGCCGCTTCCACAGCAACACCGAGATCGGCCTGGCGTTCACGCAGGGTGTCGAGCCGCGCTTCTTCGGCAAGGTGACCACCGCGGCGGCGCACCTGACCCTCGACGAGTACAACACGCGCGCGAAGAAGAAGAACGTGTTCCAGGGCGGCACCGAGACCAAGGTCGAACGCGTCACGTTGCCGCGCGACATGCCGGACGTCATCAACGGCGGCGAGCAAGGCGACCGCCAACTGTTCGCCGGCGACACGCGCATCATCTTCAATTCCGACGGCAGCTTCGTGTGGCGGCTCGCCAATGGCGACGGACCCCTGCAGCGCGCGGAGAGCTCGCAACGCCCGCGCTACCTGATCGCCGACAAGAACTCCAAGTTGTTCGTGCGCGGCACCGTGGCCGGCATCTTCACGGTGTACTCGCCCGAGGACATCGAGATCGAAGGCGATCTCACCTACGCCAACGACCCGCGCGAGACGCTGATGTCGCGCGACTTCCTCGCGCTGATCGCCGGCCGCGACATGCGCGTCGCCGGCACGCAGGTCACCGGCGACGGCGACCTGCACATCCAGGCCGCGATGTTCGCGCGCCGCCGCTTCATCATCGAGTCGGCGGATCGCGGCAAGGTCGGCAAGCTGCTGATCCTCGGCAGCCTCACCGCGGGCACCATCCTCGAGACCGAGCCGCGCTACGCCACCAAGCTGGATTTCGACAAACGCTTCGAATACCTGCGTCCCGCCGCCTTCCCGATGACCCGCCGCTACGAGGTCGATTCCTGGGACCAGGACTGGCAGGAAGTCGAGAACAACGACCCGCCCGCCGCCCCGGGCCTCGCAAGCTCCAAATAAGCTTTCCGCGCCGGCCCAATACGCGTACATTGCGCGCCCCTCACCCGCCGGGTCCGCGCATGTCCGATAACCAAACCCCTACCTTTGCCGACCTGGGACTTGGCGACGCGCTGGTCGCGGCGCTGGCGGAAGTCGGCTACGAGAACCCCTCGCCCATCCAGGCCGAAGCCATCCCGATCCTGCTCGAGGGCTCCGACCTGCTCGGCCAGGCTTCCACGGGCACGGGCAAGACGGCGGCCTTCGCGCTGCCCGTACTGGCGCGCATCGACCTCGCGCTCCAGGCGCCGCAGGCGCTGGTACTCACGCCGACGCGCGAGCTCGCCATCCAGGTGGCCGAGGCCTTCCAGAAATACGCGGCGAAGATGCCCGGTTTCCACGTGCTGCCTATCTACGGCGGGCAGAGCTATACGCCCCAGTTGAAAGGCCTGAGGCGCGGCGCGCACGTCATCGTGGGCACGCCCGGCCGCCTGCTCGACCACGTGCAGAGCGGCGCGCTGCGCCTCGATGCGCTCAAGTTCCTGGTGCTCGACGAAGGCGACGAGATGCTGCAGATGGGTTTCGTGGACGACATCGAGACGTTGTTCCAGCAGACACCCGCCGACAAGCAGGTCGCGCTGTTCACGGCGACGCTGCCGCACGCCATCCGCCGCATCGCCCAGACCCACATGCGCGAGCCGCGCGAGATCGTCATCCAGTCCCGCGGCGAGGCCGCACCCAAGATCCGCCAGCGCTACTGGATGGTGAGTGGCCTGCACAAGCTCGACGCGCTGACCCGGCTGCTCGAGGCCGAGAAGTTCGACGCCATGCTGGTGTTCGTGCGCACCAAGCTCGAGACCGTCGAACTCGCGCAACGCCTCGAGGCGCGCGGCTTCCAGGCCGCCGCGCTCAACGGCGACATGGAGCAACGCTCGCGCGAGCAGACCGTGCAGCGCCTCAAGGACGGCAAGATCGACATCGTGATCGCCACCGACGTGGCGGCGCGCGGCCTCGACGTCGAGCGCATCTCGCACGTGCTCAACTACGACATCCCCTACGACCCGGAAACCTACGTGCATCGCATCGGGCGCACCGGCCGCGCCGGCCGTTCCGGCGAGGCCATCCTGTTCGTCGCGCCGCGCGAGCGGAACATGCTGCGCATCATCGAGCGCGTCACGCGGCTGCGCATCGAGGAGATGAAGCTGCCGAGCATCGCCGACGTCAACGAACTGCGCGTCACCAAGTTCAAGGAAAAGGTCACCGAGGCGGTATTGAGTGGCGCGGGCCGCGACTTCCAGCCGCTGCTCGAACAGATCGAAGCCGACGCCAACATCCCGGCCATCGAGATCGCCGCGGCGCTCGCGAGCCTGATGCAGGGCTCGACGCCGCTGCTGCTGGCCGCCAAGCCCGAAGCGGAAGCCAGCGCGCCGCCGCGCATCGACGGCAGCCAGCCCACGCAGACCTACCGGCTCGAAGTCGGACATGCGCAGGGCGTGCTGCCCGGGAACATCGTCGGCGCCATCGCCAACGAAGCCGGCATCGAGGGTCGCCACATCGGCCACATCGACATTCGCGACGACCACAGCTACGTCGACCTGCCGGCACTGCCCGATGAAACGGTCGCCAGCCTGCAGAACGTCAAGGTGCGTGGCGAAGCCATCCGCATCCGGCGCGTGGACTCGAAGCCCGAGAAGCCCAGGTTCAGCGGCAAGTCGAAGCGACCGGATCGCGTGGCGGAAGCGGCCGAACAGCGCGACGCGGGCGGCGCATCGGAAGACAGCCGCAAGCCATACCCGAACAAGCCCTACCTGGGCGGCGGCAATCGTTTCGACAGGTCCGGCGCGCCGCGCCCGTTCGAGAGTCGTCGCACGCAATCGCGCAACTACAAGGGCACGCCACGCTTCCGGCGCGACGACGCGCGCGAAGACGCCGGCGCGCCGCGCGCCGCGCGCCGCGAGTTCAGCCCCGACGCGGACGCCGCGCAGGTCGAGCGCCCGCGGTATGCCGGCAAGTCCCGCTTCGAGGGCAAGTCCCGCTTCGAAGGCAAGTCCCGCTTCGAGGGCAAGCCCGGCGGCTTCAAGAAGAAGTTCGTCGGCAAGGCGGCCGGCGCCAAGGGCAGTTACAAGGGCGGCAAGGCGTTCCGCAACAAGTCGCGCTGAGCGGCCGCCGGCCGCGCCTGGCTAGTAGGGCGGCCGCAGCGACTCGGGTTCGGTGCCGTTGCCCTCGCCTGTCTCCGGCAGGCGCAACTCGTCGAAGTACTCGCGCATGTTCTCGAACATGTCGCCCCTGACCTTCGCCTTGCCGATCTTGCAGGCGATGAAACCTGAATTCACGATCATGCAGCCGTCGCTGATGTGGTAGATCTGGTTGCCCTGCGCGTCGTACTCGACGCCGTCGATGCCCGGCTTGAAGTGGAACTTGTCGAGCTTCGAGCGCTGCCGCTTGGTGAGCGACGCCCAGGTGCCGCCGGGCCCGGCAAACATCCTGGCCAATCGTTCGGCTTCGGCCTCGCGCGCGACCAGGCGCTCGGCGGCCTTCTTGCCCTCCAGGGGCCAGTCCACCGGCGATGGCACCGTGATCGCCGTCGAGGGTTGGGCCGACGAACCCGCCGCGACGGGCGGCCGCGCACGCGCGCCGGGGTGCCGCGCGGGCGCGGGCGCGGGAATGTCGAACGGCGCGGGCGGAGGTGGCTCCTCGTGCAACTCCATCGTGATGGGCCCGGACGTGAATTCCCCGGCGGCGCGTACCCGGCTGAAGACGGCCGGCAGCTCGGCCAGCCACAGCAGCAGCAACGCATGCATCAGCAGCACGCAGAGCAATGCCGCCATACGTCGCACCATCATTGGAGGATACCGACCGTCCGGAGCGGCGTGTAGTTCCCGGCCTACAGGCGGTGGCCATGCGTGGGACTGTGCCGATGGGTTTCGCGCCGTGCGCCGGACGCCGGCGCTCGCCGCATCGGACGGCGCCGCGACGCCCCCGCCCTCACCATCGAGGTCTAGCTACTTACGGAGGAACCCCGCATGCCCGCCATCGTGCGTCACGTCGCGAATTACGTATCCATCCTGTTCGGCATCGCCGCGGCGGTCGCGGCGGCCGCGCTGCTCGGCACGGCCCTGGTGCGCTGACCCGGCGCGAGTCCTCAGGAATCGAGCAGCCGGTCGACTTCGTCCGGGTCGATCGGCTTGACCAGGTGGCGATCGAAGCCCGCGGTGTGCGCGCGCTGCTTGTCGTCCGGCTGGCCCCAGCCGGTCACCGCGATCAACGTGACCTCGTTGCCCCAGGGCTCGGCGCGCACGGCCTGAGCCACCTCGTACCCGGTGAGCACGGGCATGCCGATGTCGAGGAAAGCCACGTCGGGACGGAAGTTGCGCACCGCGTCCAGTGCCTCGGCGCCATCGTGCGCGACCTTCACTTCGTGCCCCGAGAACGACAGCAGCATCGCGAAACTCTGCGCGGAATCTTCGTTGTCATCGGCGATCACGATGCGCCTTGGAGCGGCCTGTACCATGTGATGCCTCCCTGCTTCGGCCCGTAAATGAACGCGCGATCATAGTCGCTCGCGGCGGGTTCGCGACACCGGCGCGCTGTCAGACTTTCCTGACTTCGGGGCGTGCCGATTGCGCAGTGCGCCGACGGATCGTGCGCATGGTCCTACGCGCGCGGATCGCACACAGTGACGCCATGCAGACGCAAGAACCCGGCGCCGGATCGAAACTCACGCGCGCTGTGTGGTTGGTGGCCCTGATGGGAGCCGGCGTGGTGCTGTACTTCGCCCAGGACGTGCTGATCCCGGTGGCGATGGCGGTGTTCCTCGCGATGCTGCTCACGCCGGCCGTCGATCGACTGCAGCGCTGGGGACTGCGCCGCGGTTTCGCCGTGGGCGTGGTGATGTTCCTGGTGCTCGGCTGCACGGCCGCCGCCATCAACGCCGTATGGAACCCGGCCAACGAGTGGCTGGCGCGCGCGCCCCAGACCATGCGGCAGATCGATCCGCGATTGCGACCGCTGCGCGAGATCTTCCGGCGTGTCGATGCGGTGGCCGAACGCGCCGGGCGCCTCGCGCAGGGCGGTCCGGCACCGGCGCCGGCCGCGGTCGTCGCGCCGATCGCCGAACGCAGCAGCGCGATCACCATCACCAAGTCCTTCCTCGAGGGACTGACGGTCATTCCACTCACATTGTTCTTCCTGCTCGGTGGCCCGCCGCTGCTGGCGCGCATGGGCGCATCGCTGTCGGGCAGCGAGGCCAGTGCGCGCACGCTGCGGCTGACCGAGGCCATCCGCTACGAGGTCGGGCGCTACTTCGCCACGGTGGCGCTGATCAACGTCGGCCTGGGCGTGTGCACGGCGGCCGCCATGTATGCGCTCGACATGCCGAACGCGATCCTCTGGGGCGTGCTGGTCGCGGTGTTCAACTTCGTGCCCTACCTGGGCCCCATCGCGGCGTTCTTCATCCTGGCGGTCGCGGCGCTGCTGACCTTCGACACCCTCGGGCGCGCGCTCGCGGTACCGGGGGTATTCCTGTGCCTGCATCTCATCGAGGGCCAGTTGGTCCAGCCGCTGACGGTGGGGCGGCGCTTCGAGGTGAATGCGCTGGTCGTCCTGCTGGCGGTGTGGTTCGGCTACGGGTTCTGGGGCATTCCCGGTATGCTGCTCGCCATGCCGGTGGTCGTGGCGCTCAAGGTCGCGGCGCAGTACCAGCCCGAATGGCGCACGGTACGCGACTTTTTGTCGCCGAACGGCCGCTGGCAGCCGCGTTCCTCGAAGCGCGCGCGCGTGCCGGGCCCGCCCGCGGCGGACCCGCCGGCGCGCGAGCCCGGCGCGGCGGCCACGCGCGGTAGTTAGGTGCAGCCACAAGAACAAAGTGTCCGTCCTGTCAATCGTCCTCGTCACGCTGCTCGCGACCGCGTTGTTGCTGTTCATCGGCGCCAACCTCGCGACCACCGAGAAGCGCCTGCTCTACCGGCCGCGCCGGCTGTATACCAGCGGTGACGCCGACTTCCGGCGCGCGCTCGGCATCCTGCTCGGCCCGCCGCTGCTGCCCGGCAATCGCATCACCTCGCTGGTGAACGGCGAGCAGATCTATGCCTCGATGCTGAACGCCATCCGCACGGCGCAGACCAACATCACCTTCGAGACCTTCGTGTTCCGCGACGGCGTGGGCGCGACCTTCGTCCAGGAACTGGCGGCGGCGGCGCGCCGCGGCGTGCAGGTCCACATGCTGCTCGACTGGCTGGGCTCGCGCACCATGAATCCCGACCTGCTGGCGGCGGCGCGGGCCGCGGGCTGCGAGCTGCACCTGTACCACCCGCCGAGCTGGTATCACCTCGGGCGACTCAACAACCGCACGCACCGCAAGCTGCTGGTGGTCGACGGCAAGCTCGGCTTCACCGGCGGCGTCGGCATGGGCGTCGAATGGAAGGACGGGCTCCAGGGCCTGCCGCCGTGGCGCGACTCGCACTTCAAGGCGGAAGGCCCCGTGGTCGCGCAGATGCAGGCGGTGTTCGTCGACAACTGGATCAAGGCCACGGGCCGCGTGCTGCATGGCGCGGAATATTTCCCGAAGATCGCGCCGGCGGGCGACATGGAAGCGCAGATGTTCGGCAGCTCGCCGGTGGGCGGGTCCGAGAGCATGCACCTCATGGTGCTGCTGGCGCTGACGGCGGCGAAGACCTCGATCGACATCGCCAACGCGTATTTCGTGCCCGACAAGCTGACCGTCGAAGCGCTGTGTTCGGCCGCGCGCCGCGGCGTGCGGGTCCGCATCATCGTGCCGGGACGCTACACGGACGCGCGCGTCGGCCGCTGGGCCGCGCAGGGGCTGTACGGCGCGTTGCTCGAAGCGGGAATCCAGATCTACGAATACCAGCCGACGATGATGCACTGCAAGGTGCTGGTCATCGACGGCCTGTGGAGCTCGGTGGGCTCGGCGAATTTCGACGATCGCTCGTTCCGGCTCAACGACGAGGCCAACCTCAACGTGTTCAGCGAGGAGCTGGCGCGCGAACAGATTCGGCTCATGGACGCGGACGTGCAGCAGTCGCGGCGCATGGTGCTCAGGAAATGGCGCGGCCGCACACTCGGCCGGCGGGTCAACGAGCGGCTGGCGCTGCTGCTGCGCTCGCAACTCTAGCCGCGGTCGCGCACGCTGCCGATCTCGACGTCGCCGTCGGCGCGCGCCCGCTCGAAGCCGTGGATGCCGCAGCCGGTGGCGCGCAACACCTCGTTCTCGAGATGCCGGAACTCCTCGGATCCCGCGCGGAACGCGTAGAAGCCGCCGATCGACAGCACCGGGACCTCGCCGACCCCGGTCACCGTCGAGTCACCGCACCCCGCCAGCAGCACCGCCACCAACGCCGCGCGCGGCGCGAGCTCGACGTTCCAGCGCACGCCCTGCAGCGACGACAGCACCAGCACCACCGGTCCCGCCGAGGACTTCACCCGCACGCGCAGCGGCCGCGCCGCGGCCGCCGCATTCACCGGCCCCGCGATGGCCTCGAAGACACCGACGGTCAGCGCCGGGTTGCGCGAGCTGTGCGCCAGCTCCGCCGCGCCGCTCACGACCGCCAGGCGGTTGCGCTCCACGGGCGGCGCCGGCGCGGCGTCCCGGGCCGCGGTCACGGCCGCGGTCTCGCCGCCGCGCATTCCGCGGCGCCGCAGGTAGGCGGCGAATTCGATCGGCCCGAAGTTCATGCCGCGAGGCTACCTAACTATTCGCGCGCGGGCATGGATATTTTCCGAAATCGCGCCCTTAGGTGGCGAGTAGTTCGATGAGCGCGGCCGGCTCGACAGGCTTGGTCAGGTGATGGTCGAAACCGGCGGCGCGCGAGCGCGCCTTGTCCGAGTCCTGCGCCCAGCCGGTGATGGCGATCAGCATGACCCGCTCGCCCCCGGCGATGGCGCGGATCCGCTGCGCGACTTCGTAGCCGTTGGCGGACGGCATGCCGATGTCGAGCAGCGCCACGTCCGGCCGCTGCGCGGCGAACAGCTCCAGGGCCGCCGCCCCGTCGTGCGCCAGCGCCACCTCGTGGCCCTCGAGGCGCAGGATGATGGCCAGGCTCTCGGCGGCGTCGCGGTTGTCGTCGGCCACCAGGATGCGTCGCTGCGTGCCCGCGCGGCCGTCGAGCGCGGGATGCGCGGCGGCCGCCGACGCCGCGGATCGCGAAGCACCCGGCACGCGCACCGTGAAGCGGCTGCCCTTGCCCGGACCGTTGCTCTGCGCCTCGATGCGGCCCCCGTGCAGATCCACGATGCCGCGCGCCAGTGCCAGGCCGATGCCGAGGCCGCCCGCCGCGTGCTCCTGGGCCGAGCGCACCTGCGCGAACATGCCGAACACCCTGGGCAGGTCTTCGGCCGCGATGCCGATGCCATTGTCCGCCACGCTCATCACGAGGTCGCCGCCCTCCTGCTGCGCGCTGACGCGGATCGCGCCGCGCGGATGGGTGTATTTGGCGGCGTTGGTCAGCAGGTTCGACAACACCTGCGCGAGGCGCAGCGGATCGCCGAACACGCGCAGGTTCTCCGGCACGTCGAGGGTGAGCTGGTGGTGGCGCTCGTCGATCAGCGGGCGGGCGGTCTCGACCGCCGCGCTCACGATGGACTGCAGGTCGGTGTCCTGCTTGCGCAGCCGCAACGTGCCGTGCGTGATGCGCGAGACGTCCAGCAGGTCCTCGAGCAGCAGCGACATGTGCTGCACCTGGCGCTCGATGACGTTGTGCGACCAGCGGCGCTGCGCCTCGCTGGCCTGCGGGTTGCGCGCGATCGACGCCGCCTGGCGGATGGGGGCGAGCGGATTGCGCAGCTCATGCGCCAGCGTCGCGAGGAACTCGTCCTTGCGCCGATCCGCCTCGACCAGCTCGCGCTCCTGGTTCTTGCGCTGGGTGATGTCGGCGAACCACACGGCGAGATCGCCGTCGAGCGGCGATGCCACGATGTGGAACCAGGCGCTGTTGCCGTCGGCGGCCGATTGTCGTTCCGACTGGCGCACCTCGTTGCGCTCCAGGGCCTCGATGTACATCTCCAGGCGCCCGGGATCGTCCCAGGCGCGCGGCATGACCTCGAGCACCTCGCGCCCGAGCATCTCCGCGGGCTTCACGCGCATGACATTGGCCGCGGCCGCATTGAAATAGCGGAAGCGGAAATCGCGGATGCGCCCTTCGGCATCGCGCACCGGCGTGAAGATCAGGAACGGGACACCGGCCGCCTCGAGCACCGACTGGAAGCGGCGGTCACGCTGGCGCACCAGCTCTTCGGCGCGCGCGCGTTCGATGAACACCGCCGCCTTGCGCGCGCAGATGTCCGCGATGCGCAGTTCGCGCCCGGTGGGCTTGCGCGCCCTGGCGAGGTGCGCCGACAACGCGCCCAGCACCTGCCCGTCGCGTGCGATCAGCGGCGTGGAATGCACCGCGCGGATGTCTTCGCCGCGGGCCCACTCGCGAAACCCGGGAAAGCGCGCGTCGCGCTCCACGTCATCGATCACCACGCGCCGCTTGTCGGCGCAAGCCAGGCCCGAAGGTCCCATGCCGGACTTGAGGAACCTGATCTCGTCCACGGCGCGTGGGCCGAAGCCGACGCTCGCGGCGAGCTCGAGCACTCCGCGGCTCGAATCGAAGGTGGAGATCAGTCCCTTGTCGGTTCCATGGATGCGCACGAAGGTCGACAGGATGAGCTCGAGTTGCCCGGAGAGGTGCGGAATGGAAGCCAGCGCCGCCGACAGCTCGTGCAGCTCGTGCAGGTCCGACAGCTCGCGCCGCGACAGCGAGCGGTAATAGTCGCCGACCAGCACCACCATCACCGAGACGATGGCGGAGGAAATCAGCGCCACCTGCTCGGCGGAGTTCGGGACGAGCAGCGTGCCTGCCGGCTTCATCACCGCCGAATTGGCCAGGCCGATCAGGGCCACCAGCACGCCCGGCCAGCGCCCCGCGATGGTGGTCACGAGCACGATGGCCGGGACGAAGAAGATGAAAGTGACGCGCGACTGCGTGATCGGAAAGATCGCCCAATGCAAAGCGGCCGCGCAGCCGCCGGTGATGGCCGCGAAGGCGAAGCGCCGCGGCACGGTTTGCTCGATCCACGGCCAGAGGCGCGCGAACCGGAATTCCAACTTGAGACGCGCGATCAGCGCCAAAACCCGCACGTGATGCCCATGGGCGGCAAGAGTACCCCCGCCGCACGCGGCCGCGCGACTTCATGCGACCGGCGGTGGCTGCCCGGCGTGCCGCGGGAGTGTCGCGTCGATCCACGCCCACTCGGGCGCCTGCGAGGTCCAGATCGTGGCGCCGGGGGCCATGAGCCCGGTGTCGTCGAGGGCGCCATTGCGCACGATGATGAGATGCGGCCGTTGTTCCGCCTCGCTGAACAACTGCGTGCCGCAATCGGCGCAGAAGCGCCGATGCATGACGTTGCCGCTGTCCGCCACCGAGCGGTAGTCGCGGGGCGTGCCCTCGATCTCGATGGCGTTGCTGGGAAATACCAGGTTCACGGTGGCACTGCCCGCCGCCAGGTACTGGCACAGCCGGCACCAGCACAGGCGCATCGCCATGGGCTCGGCCGTGATGCGAAAGCGCACCTTGCCGCACAGGCATCCACCGGTGATCACCCTGCTCATGGCCCCGCAAGCTACCGCATCTTCCCGCGGACTGCATACAATCCGCGCGATGAAATTCTATTCGTGGAACGTCAACGGCATCCGCGCCGTCACCCGCAAGGGCACCTTCCAGAAATTCGTCGCCGAGCACCAGCCCGACATCCTCTGCCTGCAGGAGACCAAGGCCGAGAAGGGCCAGGCGGAGATCGACCTGCCCGACTACCACGAGTACTGGAACTCGGCCGAGAAGAAGGGCTACTCGGGCACGGCTATCTTCTCGCGCGAGGAACCGCTCAAGGTCACCTGCGGCTTTCCCGACAGCTTCGCGAAGAAATTCAGTTTCGCCGACGAGCTCAAGCGCGACTCGTGGAACGAAGGCCGCGTGGTCACCGCCGAGTACCCGAAGTTCTACGCGGTCACGGTGTACACGCCGAACGCCAAGGACGACCTGTCGCGCCTGAAACTGCGGCACGAGCACTGGGACCCGGCCTTCCTCGCCTACGTCAGGCAGCTCGACCGCAAGAAGCCGGTGATCTTCTGCGGCGATCTCAACGTCGCGCACACCGAGCTCGATCTCGCGAACCCCAAGCCGAACCGCGGCAAGAAGGGCTTCACCGACGAAGAGCGCGAGGGCTTCCAGAACTTCGTCGACGCCGGCTTCATCGACACCTTCCGACTCTTCACGCAGGGCAACGGCCATTACTCGTGGTGGAGCCATTTCGCCAATGCCCGCGCGCGCAACGTGGGATGGAGAATCGACTACATCCTGGTGTCGGCGGCGCTCAGGAAGAACGTGAAGAAGGCCGAGATCCACGCCGACGTGCTGGGCTCGGACCACTGCCCGGTCAGCATCACGCTGGACCTCTGACGGGCCGGCACCCCTATCCCTTCCGGATGCCTTGACGTCACGGCGCGGGTCCTCCTATATTCACCCATATGGGTGAATATCAATCCGCGCGACTCGATGGCGTGTTCAACGCGCTCTGCGATCCGACCCGCCGCGCCATCCTGGCGCGGCTCACGGACGCGGACGCGCGCGTCACCGACATCGCCGCCGGCTTTCCCATCTCGCTGAACTCGATTTCCAAGCACATCCGCATGCTGGAGCGCGCCGGTTTGCTGAAGCGCTCGGTCAACGGGCGCGACCACGTGTTGTCGCTCAATGCCGAGCCGCTGGCCGCCGCCTCCGAGTGGATCGACCGCTATCGCCGCTTCTGGGAAGGCCGCCTCGCCGCCCTGGACGCCTACGTGACTTCCAGACAGAGGAAACGCAAATGAACGCCGTCACCGATTCCATTGCCCCCGCCGCCCTGGTGGTCCGCCGCACCATCGCCGCTTCCCCCGAGGAGTTGTTCGACGCCTGGCTCGATCCGCAGGCGCTCGCCATCTGGATGCGCCCGGGCGCGGGCATCCACGCCACGCAGGCCAAGGTCGAGCCGAAGGTCGGCGGCCGCTTCGAGATCAACATGCACGCCGAGTCCGGCGTCATTCCCCACAGCGGGACGTACCAGGTCATCGATCGTCCGCGGCGCCTGGTGTTCACCTGGTTTTCGCCGCACACCGGCGATCGCGACACCCTGGTCACCGTCGACTTCCTGCCGCGCGACCGGCGCACGGAAGTCGTGGTCACCCACGAGCAGCTGCCCGAAGCCAAGCGCGAAGCGCACACCGGCGGCTGGAGCCGCGCGCTCGAGAAGCTCGACGCGTTCCGCGGCGCAGCGTCCTGAGGAGACACCACATGCCGAAGATCCGACTGACCGCATTCGCCTGGGTACCGCCATTCGCGCAGGGACTCGTCAAGGACCTGCGCGTGCGCTGGGCACTGGAAGAAGCCGGCCTGCCCTACGAGGAGAAGCTGTTGGCACCGGGCGAGCACAAGACCGCCGCGCACCGGGCGCTGCAGCCCTTCGGCCAGGTGCCGGTGTACGAGGAAGACGGGCTCACGCTGTTCGAAAGCGGCGCCATCGTCCTGCACATCGCGCAACGCAGCCCCGTACTGCTCCCGCTGGATGCCGCGAGGCGCGCGCGCACCATCACCTGGATGTTCGCCGCCCTCAACTCCCTGGAGCCTGCGCTGCAGGAACTGACGAGCATCGACGGGTTCCATGCCAACGAGGAATGGGCCAAGGTGCGTCGCCCGGCCGCCGAAAAATTCGCCAGGGAACGCCTTGCCGAAGTGGCGAGCACGCTCGAGGGGCGCGACTACCTCGAACACCAGTTCACCGCGGCGGACCTCATCCTGACCACGGTATTGCGCAACCTGCGCAATACCACGCTGGTGAAGGACGATGCGGTGCTCGCTGCCTACCAGTCGCGCTGCGAGGCGCGGCCCGCGTTCCAGCGCGCGCTGGCGGCGCAGCTCGCGCCGTTCGCGAAGTACGCGCCGGCGGCCTAGCGAGGCTCAGAACGGCTGGCCGATCACGAAGCGCCAGGTGGTGAGCTCTCCGGCGAGGCGATAGCCAAAGCCGAGGCGCGGCGCGTCCCAGCGCCAGATCCTGAAGCGCGGCCGCGTGGAGAAGGTGAAGCCGAACTCCGCCTGGATCACGCTGCCGTCGTCCTGGCTGAGCGGCTCCGCCGGCGAGTCGAGCACCACGTCGAAGATGCCGTAGATCCCGAGCTCGACCTCGCGCTCGCGGATCTTCCAGCCGAGGCCGCGCCGCAGGTCGAAGCCCTGGCGGAGGCGCGCGAAGCTGTCGTTGGGAATGTCGGCGCGGTAGTTTGCCCCGGCGAACGCGAGGTCGGTGCGCACGAAGGAGTCCCACCCATGGAAGTCGGTGGTCCGTTCGACGCGCAGCCCGGCGCCGAACAACCATCCATCGACGCTGCTCGAGGCCACGCTGAAGCCGGCGCGCGCATAGGGCATCACGTGCCAGTCGTCACCGACGATGTAGTCGAGCGCGAGGCCCGGCACCACGCTGAAGCTGTCGACGCGCGTGGGAATGCCGTGCGACAGCACGTCGATCGGCTTGAAGTCGAAGAAGCCGAAGGTCACCGGCAGCTCGAAGCGCACGCCGAATTTTTCCGGCGTTGCCTCGCGCAGGTTCTTTCGATACCAGAACTGGTAGATCTGCAGCGTGCGGCCGTCGAGATCGTAGATCCCGCTACCCAGATCGGTCGCGAACACGTAACTGATGGAGCGGCCCACGGCCTCGTCCTCGTTGCGCGCGTTCGCGGTCTGTGCCTGCGCCACGGATGCCAACCCGGATGACAGCAAGGCGAGTAGCCGACAGACAGATCTCATTGCTACGCATTGTGCCCTACCGGCATCGCGGTCCCATGGATGAGTCGAGCCGGCTCGTGCCACCAGCCGGCGGCGGTCGGGCTCTCCGCGTGCCGCGTGCCGCGGCCGGGCCGGGCCCGCGAGCTGCGCGATGCAGTCCGCCAGCGGAGTTCGCCTGAGCGCGCCGTCGCGCACGTCGAATGCGCCCGGCTCGTAGTGGTCTCCGCCGCGGGTCATCAACGTGTCCCAGTCGTAGCTTAAGTGACTGGCGCTCAACCCGCGCCGGGCCGCACGCGCTCACGTGCCACGGTGGCCAGCAGCTCGGCCAGCGTCGACTCGCTGACGGGTTTGACCAGGTGGTGATCGAAGCCGGCCTCGCGCGCCTGGCGCTTGGCCGCGTCATGACCCCAGCCCGTGACCGCGATGATCACGAACCGCGATGACATGTTGCGCAGCGCGCGCGCCACTTCGTAGCCATTCATCGACGGCATGCCGATGTCGAGCAGGACGACGTCGGGCTTGAATTCCTGCGCGATGGCGATGCCCGAGGGGCCGTCGTAGGCCACGCGCGTTTCGTGACCCTGCACCTTCAACAACGAAGCAAGGCTATCGGCGGCGTCGACATTGTCGTCGACCGTCAGGATGCGCAACGGCACGAACTCGTGCGCGACGTGGCCGGCATGCGACCTGGGTCCGCGCGACGCGCCCAGTGGCTGGCACGGCAGGCGCACGATGAATTCGCTGCCCTTGCCCAGTCCCTCGCTCTGCGCGTGCACGCTGCCACCGTGCAGCTCGACGATCCGCCGCACCAGCGCAAGGCCGACCCCGAGCCCGCCGAGCGCGCTGCCCGAGGCCGGATCGATCTGCATGAAAAGATCGAAGACACGATCGATGGCGCCGCGCTCGATGCCGCGGCCGTTGTCGCGCACGCGCAGCTCGACATCGGAACCGATGCGCGTGGCGGACAACCAGATGTCGCCCCCGTCCTGCGTGTACTTGGCGGCGTTGTTCAGGATGTTGACGACGGCCTGCGCGAGTCGCATCGGATCGCCGTGGCACTCGATCGGCTGGTCGAGGATCTGGATGTGCAGGTGGTGCGAGCGCGCATCGATCAGTGGACGACTGGTTTCCACCGCGCGCGCCAGCACGTCGCGCAGGTCGACAGCCTGGCGATCGATCGTGAGCTGGCCGCGCGCGACGCGATTGACGTCCAGCAGCTCGTCGACCACGCGCGTGAGGTTCAGGCTCTGCCGATCGATGGTCTGGCGCATCGACTCGACCAGCGGGTCGGCCAGGCCACGCCTCGCCATGAGCGCCACGGCGTTGCGGATCGGCGCCAGCGGGTTGCGCAACTCGTGCGCCAGCATGGCGATGAACTCGTGCATGCGCTGCGCCGTATCCGCGAGATTCTCGGCGTGACGGCGCTGTGACAGGTCCTGGGTGACCAGGTAGTAGGAACGGCGCTTGTGCGCCGACTCGGGCAGCGCCGCGATGACGTTGTGGCTCCAGAACTGCGTGCCGTCGCGCCGGATGCGCCACGACTCCTCGCTGATGCGACCGCGCTCGCGCGCCTGGTTGAGCTGCTGCCAGGGCTTGTTGGCGCGCACGTCTTCCGGCGGATACAGCCGCGAGAAATGCCGGCCGGTGATCTCGGCCTGGCGATAGCCGGTGATGCGCTCCGCGCCGCTGTTCCAGCTGGTGATGAGCCCCTCCTCGTCGAGAGTCACGATGGCGTAGTCGACCACGCTCTCCACCAGCAGCCGGAAGCGTTCCTCGCTGGCACGGAATTCGGCTTCGTGGCGCAGCCGCTCCGTCAGGTCACGGGTGATGGCTGAGAAGCCCTGCAGCACGCCCTTGTCATCGCGGATCGCGGTGATGACCACGTTGGCGTAGAAGGACTCGCCGTTGCTGCGCCGTCGCCAGGCCTCCTTCTGGAAGCGACCGATGCGCGCCGCGGTTTCCAGCTCGCGCGCGGCCATTTCCCGCTCGGTGCCATCCGGCACCAGGAAGCGCGAGCAGTGACTGCCGATGACTTCATGGAACACATGGCCGTAGATCTGCTGGGCGCCGGCATTCCAGGTCGCCACCGCTCCATCCAGGTCGAGCATGAAAATGGCGTATTCGCGCACGCCTTCGACCAGCGTGCGAAAGCGCATTTCGTTGAAGCGCAGGCTTTCTTCGTGGCGCCGTCGTTCGGTCAGGTCGCGCGTGACCTTGGCATAGCCCGTGAGCTGGCCGCCCTGGTCGCGCAGCGCGGTGATCACGACGTTGGCCCAGAAGCGCGAGCCGTCCTTGCGCACGCGCCATCCCTCGTCCTCGAAGCGCCCTTCGCGCTCCGCCTCCACCAGCTCGATGGTGGGCAGGCCACTGTCGATGGATTCCGGTGGATAGAACGCGGAAAAGTGCCTGCCGATGATCTCGTCGGCCTTGTAGCCCTTGATGGCCTCGGCGCCGGAGTTCCAGCTGACGACGCGGCCCGATGGATCGAGCATGAACATCGCGTAGTCGCGCACCGTATCGACGAAAATCCGGAAGCTGAGGTCGTCGACACCGCGCACCGCCGGGCGGGGCTGTGACTGGATAGCGCTCGAATTCATGTGCGGCGGACTGTACGTGGTTGCCCGCTCATTCCCTGTCGGAGAAATCCCACTCCTGTCGTATTTGCGCGCTCAGGGCGGAGAGGCAGCACCTCCGGCTTGCGCGACCTTCTTCTTCAGAAGTGCGCCCACGAGGATTCCGGAAAGAATGGCCGCCAGCGTGGCCTGCAGGATGGCTTTCATGCCCGCAGCGTGGCTGATCGGCTGGCCCGCTTCCGTCCGCCAGCCGCCCGGATCGCTGTCAGCGTGGCGGCTACGAGTTCCCCGGAGCCGGCTATGCGCCCCGCGCAGGCGGCCGCAGCGAACTCTCGCGGAGGGTGGTCGTCGTACCGTCGCTGTCACGCACGATCCGATCGACCAGCGTTTCGACCACCCGGTTGTCCGCATCGAATATCAACACCTTGGGCCGCAAGGCCGGGATCTCCTTTTCCTCGAGTTCGACGCTGGCGGCGATGATGAGCTCATCACCCACCTGGCAGGTACGTGCCGCGGCGCCGTTCAGCACGCAGCAGCGTGAGCCGGGAGCGCCCAGGATCACGTACGTGCTGATGCGGGCGCCGGTGTTCTTGTTCCAGATGTCCACGAACTCGAACGGCACGAGGTCGAGCTCGCGGCAGTGTTCCGGGTCGAGCGCGATGGAGCCCTCGTAATCGAGATCGGCTCCCGTGACCCTTATGCCGTGCAGCTTCGCGCGCATCATCCGTCTTCGCATCGTCATACCTCGGTGAAATTGCCGTCGGTGGCGGAGGGGGTGGGATTCGAACCCACGAGCCCCGTGAGGGGCTGCCGGTTTTCAAGACCGGTGCATTCAACCGCTCTGCCACCCCTCCAGGGCGCCCGTCGGCGTACGAGCGCGCGCACGCTACTGGAAACCCCGCCCCGGGTCCAGCGGCGCGGCCGGGGCCCGGGTTCCGGCGCTCGCCGGCCCGCGCGGCGCCCGGTTACCGGCCTTTTCGCCGCGCGTGCCGTCGCGCGACGCCTTCGCCGCGCGCTCGCGGCCTAGCTACTCACGCGGGCATGACAAGCATGTCCTGATGTCCCGCGGCGCGCGGCCGCGACATCCGCGCGGCTGCGGCTTTCCGCAATTGCCGGACGCCGCGCGCGGAATGAAGCTGGGCCGTCACAGGTCGCTTGCTGATCCAGGGGGATCCGATGAAATTTCGCAACTGGTACGCCCGCGTGTTCGCGGCGTGTGTGGCGCTGTGCGCGCCCGCTTTGTTCGCCCAGACCTTCAACTACGGCGAAGCCCTGCAGAAATCGCTGTTCTTCTACGAGGCGCAACGTTCGGGCGATCTGCCCGGCACCAACCGCGTCAACTGGCGCGGCGATTCCGGCATGCAGGACGGCGCGGACGTCGGCCGCGATCTCACCGGCGGCTGGTATGACGCCGGCGATCACGTGAAGTTCGGCCTGCCGATGGCGGCCTCCGCCACCATGCTCGCCTGGGGCATCGTGGAATACCGCGACGCCTACGTGCAGACCGGGCAGCTCGCCACCGCGCTCGATCAATTGAAGTGGGCCACGGACTACTTCATCAAGGCGCATCCCACGGCCAACGAACTCTATGGACAGGTGGGCAACGGCGGCACCGACCATGCCTGGTGGGGCCCGGCCGAAGTCATGCAGATGACGCGGCCCGCGTACCGCGTGACCACGAGTTGCCCGGGCTCCGACCTGGCCGGCGAGACAGCCGCGGCCATGGCGGCGGCCTCGATGGCGTTCCGCGCCACCGACCCGACGTACGCCAACACGCTGCTGACGCACGCCCGGCAGCTCTACAGCTTCGCTGACACCTACCGCGGCAAGTATTCGGACTGCATCACCGACGCGGCCGGGTATTACCAGTCGTGGAGCGGCTACAACGACGAGCTGGTCTGGGGCGCCATCTGGCTGTACCGCGCCACCAACGAACAGGCCTTCCTCGACAAGGCGCAGAGCTACTACGCCAATCTCTCCAACCAGAGCCAGACCACCAACAAGTCGTACAAGTGGACCATCGCCTGGGACGACAAGTCGTACGGCTGCTACGTGCTGCTGGCCAAGCTCACCGGCGGCACCAACTACCACCAGGACACGCAGCGCTGGCTCAACTGGTGGACCGTGGGCGGCACGGCGCTCGGCGCCGACGGCACGCGCGTCAACTACAGCCCCGGCGGCCAGGCCGTGCTCGACCAGTGGGGCTCGCTGCGCTATGCGGCCAACACCTCGTTCGCGGCATTGGTCTATTCCGACGCCATCTCGGACACCGTGCTGAAAGCGCGCTACCACGACTTCGCCAAGCGGCAGATCGACTACGCGCTCGGCGCCAACCCGCGCAACTCCAGCTTCGTGGTGGGGTTCGGCAACAACCCGCCGCGCAATCCGCACCATCGCACCGCGCACGGCTCGTGGACCGACCAGATCACCTTCCCCACCATCAGCCGCCACATTCTCTATGGCGCACTGGTCGGCGGGCCCAAGTCCAACAACGACGCCTACACCGACGATCGCAGCGACTACACCTCGAACGAGGTCGCCACCGACTACAACGCGGCCTTCACCGGCGCGCTGGCGCGCCTCGCGCAGGAATACGGCGGCGCGCCGCTCGCCAATTTCCCGCAGCCCGAGGCCGTGGTCGGCAACGAGATCTTCCCCGAGGCGTCGGTCAATGCGTCCGGCAGCAACTTCACCGAGCTCAAGGTGCTGCTGAACAACCAGTCCGGCTGGCCGGCGCGCATGGGCGACAAGCTCTCGTTCCGCTATTACTTCACGCTCGAATCCGGCGTGACGCCCAGCCAGATCTCCATCACCGCCAACTACAACCAGTGCCTGGCGCCGACCGGACCGACGTTGAGCTCGGGCAGCACATATTTCGTGACCATCAACTGCACGGGCGTGAAGATCTACCCCGGCGGACAGTCAAACTACCGCAAGGAGGTGCAGTTCCGCATCGCGAGCTCGGGTGCCTGGGATCCGACCAACGACTGGTCGTACACCGGCGTGTCGACCACTCCGGGATCGACGCCCGTGCTGGTGCAGCGCATCCCGGTCTACGACAGCGGCGTGCGCATCTTCGGCAGCGAGCCTGGCGGCGGACAGCAGGACACGCAGCCGCCGTCCGTGCCGCAGAACCTGCGCGTGACGGGAACCACGAGCAGCACCGTGTCGCTGGCCTGGAACGCCTCGACCGACGACGTGTCGGGCGTGACCGGCTACCAGGTGTTCCGCGGCTCGACCCAGGTCGGCAGCCCGACGGGGCTGACGTTCACCGATTCCGGCCTGGCGGCCGGCACTAACTACTCGTACACGGTGCGGGCCGTCGACGGCACCGCCAAGGTCTCGGCCGCCAGCAGCGCGGTGTCGGCGACCACGCAGTCGGCCACCCAGGACTACGCGGTGGCGGCCTCGCCGGCCAGCGTGTCGGTGGCGCGCGGCGGCACGGCGTCGACGTCGATCGCGATCACCCGCACCAACTTCACCGGCGCGGTGGCCTTCGCGGCCAGCGGGTTGCCGAGTGGCGTGTCCGTGGCGTTCAGTCCGTCCACGGCCACCACGGGCAACTCGGTGACGGCGACGTTCACGGCCAGCAGCACGGCCACGCTGGGCACGGCCTCGGTGGTGCTGACCGGCACCTCGGGGTCGCTGTCGCACGGCACCACGGTGTCGCTCACCGTGACCGGCGCCGGTGACTTCGCGCTGGGCAGCGCCAGCCCGGTGTCCGTGGCGCGCGGCGCGAGCGCGGCAACCTCGATCGCCATCAATCGCAGCAGCTTCACGGGAGCCGTGGGCTTCACCGCGAGCGGGCTGCCGAGCGGCGTGACGGTGGCGTTCAATCCGTCGGCCGCGACCACCGGCAACAGCGTGACGGCGACATTCACCGCCTCCGGCAGCGCCACGCTGGGTGCCGCGACCGTGACCATCACCGGGACATCAGGTTCGATCTCGCACAGCACCACCGTGGCGCTGACCGTGACGGACGGCGGTGGCGGCGGCAGCGTCACCGCGACGCCCTCGGTGGGAACGGCGAGCCCGTACTACAACGAGTTGCAACTGCGGCTGTCCAACACGGCCACCATCACGGCACTGACCATCACCGTGACGGTGCAGCGCACGACCGGCATCAGCTACTCGGGGATGTACAACACCGTCGGCGGGCAGATCGCGCAGGCCAACAGCAGCACCAGCTCGGCCATCACCTACACGTTCACGCTGGCGGCGGGACAGACGCTGCCGGCCGCGACGGGCAGGTTGTTTGCCATGCAGATGGGCGGCACGGGCACGTCACACCCGACCACGGGCGATCTCTACACGGTGACGTACACGGCAGGAGGCGCGAGCACGACGCTCTCCGGCCACTTCTGAAAGACCGGGGCCGCTCCCCTATCCCGGGGAATGGGGAGTGGCCCCGCTTCCTAGAGCTTCTCCGCGCCGCCCATGTACGGCCGCAAGGCGGTGGGAACCGTGATCGAGCCGTCGGCGTTCTGGTAATTCTCCAGCACCGCCACCAGCGCGCGACCCACGGCCACGCCGGATCCGTTCAGCGTGTGCACGGGCTCGGGCTTGCCGGTCTCCGGGTTGCGCCAGCGCGCCTGCATGCGGCGCGCCTGGAAAGCTTCGCAGTTGCTGCAGGAGGAAATCTCGCGGTACTTGCCCTGCCCCGGCAGCCAGACCTCGATGTCGTAGGTCTTGGCGCTGCCGAAGCCGATGTCGCCGGCGCACAGGGCCACGACGCGATACGGCAGCTCGAGCTTCTGCAGCACCTTCTCGGCGTGGCCGGTGAGCGCTTCCAGCGCGGCGTATGAATCCGCCGGCTTCACGATGTGCACCAGCTCGACCTTCTCGAACTGGTGCTGGCGGATCAGCCCGCGCGTGTCCTTGCCGGCCGCGCCCGCCTCGGAGCGGAAACACGGCGTATGCGCCGTGAACCTCAGCGGTAGTTTGGCCGCCTCGACGATGCTGTCGCGCACCAGGTTGGTGACCGGCACCTCGGCGGTGGGGATCAGGAAGAAGCCCTGCTCGCTTTGCACGCGGAACAGGTCCTGTTCGAACTTGGGCAGCTGGCCGGTGCCCTGCAGCGCCTGTCCGAGCACCAGGTAGGGCGCGTACACCTCGGTATAGCCGTGCTCGCGCGTATGCAGGTCGAGCATGAACTGCGCCAGCGCGCGGTGCAGGTGCGCCACGCCACCCTTCATCACCGAGAAGCGGGCGCCGGAAATCTTCGCGGCGGCTTCGAAGTCGAGGCCGCCGAGCTTCTCGCCCAGCGCCACGTGATCGAGCGGCGTGAAGTCGAGTTTCTTCGGTTCGCCCCAGCGGCGCACTTCCTTGTTGGCCGACTCGTCGCTGCCGTCGGGCACGGATTCGTGCAGCAGGTTTGGAATGCCGAGCAGCAGCGCGTCGAGCTCCGCCTGCACGCCATTGATGGCCGCATCGCTCGCCTCGAGCTGGCGCGTGAGCTCCTCGGCGCGCGCCAGCAGCGCGGACGCGTCTTCCTTCCTGCCCTTGGCGATGCCCACCGCCTTGGCGTTGGCATTGCGCTCGGCGCGCACGCGATCCGACTCGACCTGCGCGGCCTTGCGGCGCTCTTCGAGCGCGCTGAATTTCGCGAGGTCGAGCGGGTAGCCGCGGCGTGCGAGGTTGGCGGCCACGGCGGCCGGATCGGAGCGCAACAGTTTCGAATCGAGCATGAAGTCCTCTAGAACATCGAGATCAGGAACGTGGCCGTCTTCATTCCGAGCGCCGCCGCGACCACGCAGCCCACCAGGGTGCCCGCGACATAGGCCACGCCCGCCCAGGAGAATCCCAGCAGCACCGTTTCGAGCGCGAAGGCCGAGTAGGTCGTGAACCCGCCCAGCACCCCGGTCATCCAGAAAAGCCGCGCATTGTCGGCGGTCGGAACGCGCGAAACAATGTACATATATAAGAGTCCGATCGCGAAGGACCCGATGACGTTGACCGTGATCGTGGCCACCGGCCAGCCACCCGCGGGCCACATCCGGTACGCGCCATAGCGCGCCATGCTTCCCAGGGCCCCACCCGCTCCAACCAGAAGCCAGTTCATTCCGCCTTCCCCTCGTTCTTGTCGTCAGTTGCCGGAGAATCCGCCGACGCGGCCGCGTTGCGCGCCCGCCAGCGCGCCAGCGCCTCGCCGATCCTTATCTCCAGCCCGCGCGGCACCGGCCGGTAATACTGCCGGTCCGGCATCTCGTCGGGTAGATAGCGCTCGCCCGCCACGAAGGCATCCGGCTCGTCATGGGCGTAGCGGTATTCCTTGCCGTAGCCGAGCTCCTTCATGAGCCGGGTCGGCGCATTGCGGAAGCGCAGCGGGACATCGAGCGTGCCGAATTGCTCGACGTCGGCGCGCGCTTCATTGAAGGCCACGTAGGCCGCGTTGCTTTTCGGCGCGACGGCGAGGAATACCAGCGCATTGGCGATCGCCAGCTCGCCTTCGGGACTGCCGAGCCTCTCGAAGGCCTGCCAGGCATCGAGCGCCATCTGTGCGCCGCGCGGATCCGCGAGGCCGATGTCCTCGATGGCCATGCGCAGGATGCGCCGCGCCAGGTAGTGGGGATCGCAGCCGCCGTCGAGCATGCGCGCGTACCAGTAGAGCGCGGCGTCGGGATCGGTGCCGCGCACCGCCTTGTGCAGCGCCGAGATCTGGTCGTAGAACTGCTCGCCGCCCTTGTCGAAGCGCCGCCGACCGCCGGCCGCAACCTCGCGCACCTGCTCGACCGTGATGGTCGCGCGCCCGTCTCGCTCGACCGCGAGATCCGCGACCACTTCGAGCATGCCGAGCGCACGGCGCGCGTCGCCGTCACCGGCATGCGCCAGCGCGACCAGCGCCTCGTCGTCGATCAGCAGCGCACGCTTGCCGAGGCCGCGCTCCGCATCGTCGAGCGCGCGGCGCAGCAGTGTGACGATGGCGTCGACGCCCAACGACTTGAGCACGTACACGCGCGCCCGCGACAGCAGCGCGCTGTTCACTTCGAACGAGGGATTCTCGGTGGTGGCGCCGATGAACGTCAGCGTGCCGTCTTCGACGTACGGCAGGAAGGTGTCCTGCTGCGACTTGTTGAAACGATGCACCTCGTCGAGGAACAGGATGCTGCGCCGGCCACGCTCGGCCCGTGCCGTGCGCGCGCGTTCGACCGCCTCGCGGATGTCCTTGACGCCCGCCATCACGGCCGAGAGCTGCATGAACTCGGCGTCCGCGCGCCGCGCGATCAGGCGCGCCAGCGTGGTCTTGCCCGTGCCGGGCGGTCCCCAGAGGATCAGCGAATGGAGTTGCCCGCGCTCCAGCGCCTGGCGCAGCGGTTTGCCGGCGCCGAGCACCTGCTCCTGCCCGACGAACTCGTCCAGCGTGCGCGGCCGCATTCGATCGGCCAGCGGACGCAACGCATCGTCGGGCGGCGAATCACGCAGCAGGTCGGGCTGCGTGGGACGCGGCCCCGGGTTCACGGCGCGGCCCGGCCGAGCCCCACGATGCGGGCGGCGAGTTCCGGCCAGCGTGCGAGCCCGAGCCAGCCGAGCGCGAGCCCGAGCAGCGCGCCGAGCGAGTTGGCCACGACGTCGCGCGGGTCTCCTTCGCGGCCGGCATGCATGAAGTGCTGGGCGACCTCGATCGCGGTGCCAAGCCCGAGCAGGAACACGAAGATCTTCCACCAGGAACGCCGCGGGACGATGCCGGTGAAGTACAGCGCCAACGCGCCATGTCCCACCAGGTGGCTGACCTTGTCACTGAGCTCCAGGCTTTCCGGAAGATCGCGGCTCGGCAACAGGCACACGATGACGGCGAGCACCACCAGCACGCCGCCCATCCACCACAACCAACGCGACAGGTTCATGCCGCGTGCGTCACTTCGCGGCGGTGCCGATGACATCGGCGCCCGGCGGCGGCGTGAACGACACCTCGGCGTCGGTCACGTTCGCATTGCGTTCGCTGGTGGAGAAATCCAGCGTCACCGTCTGGCCGAGCTTGTCGCGCAACACCATGCGGCGCAGCTCGGTGCCCGCCCCGCGGAAACCGAGGCGCGCCTCGCGGAAATCGGCATCGGTGCGCCGCGGCACCACGCGCACCCAATCGAGATCGTCGCGTTTGCCGTCCGCGCTCACGTCGAAGAACTCGGTGATCTTGCCGTCGCCCGACAACAGGCTGGCGGGTGTCGCGGTCAGCGCGGTGGCCGCGGACTTGACCGACACCTGCTCGAGATCGCGATCGTAGAACCAGAGATTGCGGCCGTCGGCGACCATGAGCTGCGATGAATCGCTGCCATCGGGCGTGAGCTCCCAGCGGAAGCGGCCCGGCCGCTTGATCAGCAGCGAGCCCGTGGCCTGCTGCACCACGCGCCCGTCCGAGTCGGTCACCACCTGGTGGAACTGCGTGCGCAGCGTCTTGACGTCGGCAAGGTAGGTGTCGAGCGCGGTGGCGGACGTCGCCGCATGCGCGCCGTGGCCGGCCAGGAACACGAGCGCCAGTGACAGCAGGGAAAATCGGCTCATGCGGATTCGACCCGCGCGGCGCGCGGCGGTTGCATCAATCATTGCCGGGCGGGGCGGCGGCGATGATCTCGCGCGAGCCATTGGGCTGCAGCGGGCCGACCACGCCGGCCGCTTCCATGCTCTCGAGCAGGCGCGCCGCGCGGTTGTAACCGATCTTGAGGCGCCGTTGCACGTACGAGATCGAAGGCTTGCGCTCGGTGGTGACGATGCGCACCGCCTCGTCGTAGAGCGCGTCCTGCTCGCCGCCCTCGGTGGCGCCCGCGGCGCCGTCGTTGGGTTCACCGGAAATGCCGGCCAGCGGCACGCTCGGCCCCTCGAGCACGTCCTCGATGTAGTTGGGCGCGCCGGATTGCTTCAGCGCTTCGACCACGCGGTGCACTTCCGCGTCGGCCACGAACGCACCGTGCACGCGCGTCGGCACCGAGGTGCCGGCCGGCAGGTAGAGCATGTCGCCATGCCCGAGCAGCGACTCGGCGCCCATCTGGTCGAGGATGGTGCGCGAGTCGACGCGCGCCGACACCTGGAACGCGATGCGCGTGGGGATGTTGGCCTTGATGAGGCCGGTGATCACGTCCACCGACGGGCGCTGCGTGGCGAGCACGAGGTGGATGCCCGAGGCGCGCGCCTTCTGGGCCAGGCGCGCGATCAGTTCCTCGACCTTCTTGCCGACGATCATCATCATGTCGGCGAGCTCGTCGATGATGACCACGATGTACGGCAGCGGGGTCAGGTCCTGGATGAGCTTCTGGTCGATGGTCGGGTCGTTGGCGGCCGCCGCGGTCATGACCGGGTCGCGGATCGGCTTGCCCGAATCGATGGCGTCCTTCACCTTGCGGTTGAAGCCCGCGATGTTGCGCACGCCGAGCGCGGCCATGAGCGCGTAGCGCCGCTCCATTTCCGCCACGCACCAGCGCAAGGCATTGGCGGCGTGCTTCATGTCGGTGACCACGGGCGCCAGCAGGTGCGGAATGCCCTCGTACACCGAGAGCTCGAGCATCTTGGGATCGATCATGATCAGCCGCACGTGCTCGGCGGTGCTCTTGTAGAGCAGCGACAGGATCATGGCGTTGATCGCCACCGACTTGCCGGAGCCGGTGGTGCCGGCCACCAGCAGGTGCGGCATCTTGGCGAGATCCGCGGTCACCGGCGCTCCACCGATGTCCTTGCCGAGCGCCAGCGCCAGCGGCGATGCGACCTCGTCATACGACTTCGACTTGATGATCTCGCCCAGCGTGACGATCTCGCGCTTCTCGTTCGGGATCTCGAGGCCCATGACGGACTTTCCGGGAATCACCTCCACCACGCGCACGCTGATGGCGGACAGCGAGCGCGCCAGGTCCTTGGCGAGGCTGGTGATCTGGCTGACCTTCACGCCGGGCGCGGGCCGCATCTCGAAACGCGTGACAACGGGACCGGGCTGCACGGCCACGACTTCCACGTCGACGCCGAAATCCTTGAGCTTGAGCTCCACGAGACGCGACATCGCCTCGAGCGCTTCCTGGGAGTAGCCCGATTCGCGCGCCGGCGGATCGTCGAGCAGCTTGAGCGGCGGCAGTTCGCCGGCCTTGCCGGACTCGAACATCGGCACCTGGCGTTCCTTCTCGACGCGCTCGCTCTTTTCCACCACCGGTGCCGGCGCCTCGATGCGCGGCCTGGTGCGCGCGGCGGCTTTCTTCTCTTCGACCTTGGCCGCCTCGACGCGCGCCTTCTTGGCCTCGAGTCCCACGGCGACGTCCTGGGCCTTGCTGCGGCGGGCGCGCAACCAGCCGACCGCGTTCCAGATGCCGGCCCCGATGCCATCGACGATGCGCAGCCAGGACACGCCGAACGCCAGCGACACGCCGGCCATCCAGGCCGCCAGCATGAACAGGGTCGCGCCGAGGAAATTCGCCCTGGCCGCCAACCCGCCACCGATGAACTGGCCGACCACGCCACCGGCCGATTCGCGCAACACGCCCGGGCTCCAGTGCAGCGCGGCGAGGCCGCAGCTGGCGAACAACATCAGCGTGAACCCACCGATGCGCACCGCGGTGTTGATGCGGGTGCGGCCCTCTTCTTCCTCGCGTTGCCGGAACATCACGAAGCAGGCCACGCCGAGCATCAGCGGGAATAGATAGGCCGGCTTGCCGAACAGGAAGAACAGCACATCCGACAGCCAGGCGCCGAACGGGCCGATGCTGTTCTGCACGCCATGGTCGGATCCACCCGTGGACGAGAAGGCCGCATCGTCGCGGTGGTAGGTGGCCAGCGCGACCAGGATCACCAGCGCGATCACGCCGATCAGGATCACCGCGCTTTCGCGCAGGCCGCGGGACACCGCGGCGGTGAAGCGCTTCTGCGGCTTGGTGCGATCGTAAGTGGTTTCTGCCATTGTCCGGCTAGGTGCCTGTGTGGGCTGGGAATATTACATCAGTGCGGGGTGCGTGACCTTGCCCGCTTCGACGTTGATTCCCTTCGCCAATCCGGCATCGTCGCGCCAGTCGCCGTCGGCGAGCCGCGCAGCATAGGGCGCGATGGCCGCGGACAGGGCCTGTGAAGACGTACGCGGGACCGAGCCCGGCATGTTCGTGACGCAGAAATGGGTGACGCCCTCCCACGCGTAGGTCGGGGCTTCCCACGTCGTGGGTTTGGTGGTCTCGATGCAGCCGCCCTGGTCGACGCTGATGTCGACGATGACGCTCCCCTTTTCCATGCTGCGGACCATCTCGGCGGACACCACGTGCGGCGCGCGCGCGCCGGTGACCAGCACCGCGCCCACTACCACGTCGGCTTCGCGCACCGCGTCGGCCACGTCGGCCACGTGCGGGTACAGCCCGGTGACGTTCGCGCCCATGGCGCGCGCCGCCACCAGTTTGTCGCGATCCTTGTCGAACACCACGACCTCGGCGCCGAGGCCGGCCGCGACCAGCGCGGAGTTGCCGCCGGCGACGCCGCCGCCCAGCACCACGACGCGCCCGCGCTTCGCCGCCGGCACGCCGCCTAACAAGATTCCCTTGCCGCCCTGCGGCTGGTGCAACAGCGTGGTGGCGTACTGCATCGAGAGCCGCCCGGCGATGTCGCTCATCGGTGCCAGCAGCGGCAGGCGGCCGGCCCGGTCTTCCACCGTTTCGAAGGCAACCGCGGTGAGGCCGATGTCGCACAGGCGGCGCGTGAGCTCCGGCAGCGCCGCGAGGTGCAGGTAGCAGAACAGCAGGTGGTCCTTGCGCAGGCGCGCGAGGTCCGGGTCGATGGGCTCCTTCACCTTGACGATCATCTGCGATTTGGCGAACAGCTCATCCGCATTGGGCAGCACGTTCACGCCCACGTCGCGGTAGTGTTGATCGGAGTAGCCGCTCTTCTCGCCCGCCGAATGTTCGACGAACACTTCGTGCCCGCTGCGCACCAGTTCGACACACGCCGCCGGGATCAAACCGACGCGCCCTTCACGGGCCTTCAGCTCACGCGGAATTCCTATACGCATGGATTTGTTCCGGACGCGGCGGCCCATGGCCTGCGCGTTCGCCTTTCCTTAACATGGGGTCCGTCGAGGATCGGGATGCGCGCCTGCCCGCTCGACCTAAGACCATGAAAAAATGGAAACTTGAAAATGGCGCCGCACGCGCAAAGTAACCCGACCCAACGCCATTTGAATGGCCGAAAGTATACATGACCCCTCCTCGCCACAATTCGCTCGTCATCCTGGGTTCCGGCCCTGCCGGCTACACCGCGGCCGTCTATGCGGCGCGCGCCAACCGCAAACCCCTGCTGATCACCGGCATGGAGCAAGGCGGCCAGCTCATGACCACCACCGAGGTGGACAACTGGCCGGGTGACGCGCACGGCCTGCTCGGCCCGACGCTCATGGAGCGCATGCAGGCGCATGCCGAACGCTTCAACACCGAACTGGTCAACGACCACATCCACACCGTGGACCTGTCGAAGCGCCCGTTCCTGCTGAGCGGCGACTACGGCAGCTACACCTGCGATGCGCTGATCATCGCCACCGGCGCATCCGCCAAGTACCTCGGCATTCCCTCGGAAGAGAAATTCCGCGGCAAGGGTGTCTCGGCCTGCGCCACCTGCGACGGCTTCTTCTACAAGGGCCACAAGGTCGCGGTGGTCGGCGGCGGCAATACCGCGGTCGAGGAAGCGCTCTATCTATCCAACCTCGCGAGCCACGTGACGGTGGTGCATCGACGTGACAGGTTCCGCGCCGAGAAGATCCTGCAGGACCGCCTGTTCGCGCTCGAGAAGACCGGCAAGGTGCGCATCGCCTGGAACCATGAAGTCGACGAGATCGTCGGTGACGACTCGGGCGTGAACGGCGTGCGCATCAAGCCCACGGTGAACGGCGGGCCCACCGAGAACCTCGAGGTGACCGGCGCGTTCATCGCCATCGGCCACACGCCGAACACCGGCATCTTCGCCGGCCAGCTCGAGATGCGCGACGGCTACATCGTCGTCAAGTCGGGCAGCGACGGCGCGGCGACTTCCACCAGCGTTCCCGGCGTATTCGCCGCTGGCGATGTCGCCGATCATGTGTATCGTCAGGCCATTACCTCCGCCGGATCCGGATGCATGGCTGCGCTCGATGCGGATAAATATCTCGACAAGCATCACGGACATTGATCCCGCCGCCTGGGACGCGCTCGACCAGGGCGGCTCCCCGTTCCTGCGCCACGCGTTCCTCTCGGCGCTCGAGACCACCGGCTGCATCGGACGGCGCACCGGCTGGCAGTCCGCGCCGATCACGCTGTTCGACGACCGCGGGCTCGCCGCCGCGGCGCCCGCCTACGTCAAGACCCACTCGATGGGCGAATTCGTCTTCGACCAGCACTGGGCCCAGGCCTACGCGCAGCACGGCCTGTCTTACTACCCGAAACTGCTGCTCGGCGTGCCATTCACGCCGGCCACCGGCGCGCGCCTGCTGGTCCGCCCGGATCTCGACGCGGCGGCGACGCGCGCCCGGCTGATCGGCGCGCTGCGCGACTTCGCCGCGTCGCAGGCCTTCTCCTCCGTGCACGCGCTGTTCGTCGACGCCGACAGCCGCGCGGCTTTCGCGGCCGAAGGCTGGCTGGAGCGGCACGACGTGCAATTCCACTGGCACAACCGCGGCTACCGCGATTTCGACCAGTTCCTGGAAAGTTTCACCGCCGAGAAACGCAAGAAGGCGCGTCGCGAGCGCCGGCGCGTCGCCGAGGAAGGGATCGAGTTCGAGACCTTGTTAGGAACGCAGCTCGAGCGGGCGACGATCGACGAAGTGTATGACCTGCAGCGTGACACCTTCCACCGGCACGGCCACGAGCCTTACCTGACGCGCGCGTTCTTCCAGGCGCTGCCATCCGTGGCCGGCGACAACCTGGTCATCAAGCGCGCGCGCCGCAACGGCGAGCACGTGGCGGCGTCGGTATTCTTCCGCGGCCGGGACGTGCTGTATGGCCGCTACTGGGGAACCCACGAGAACCTGCACAGCCTGCATTTCGAGACCTGCTATCACCAGGGCGTCGACTTCTGCATCGAGCACGGCATCGCCCTGTTCGACCCGGGCGTGCAGGGCGAGCACAAGGTGAATCGCGGCTTCGTGCCGGCGACCACCTGGTCGATGCACTGGATCGTCGACTCGCGCTTCCGTGCCGCGATCGCCAATGCCCTGAAGCACGAAGCGCCGCACGTGGACGCCTATGCGCGCGAGGTGGAAATGCACGTGCCCTATCGGGATGCGCGCCGCGCGGCCCGCTCGAAGTGAGCACCGGGTGAACAACAAGACCATCACCTGGCTCACGCCCGACGGGGATCGTGAATGGTTTCCGCCGCTCGACCAGGCGCTGGACGAGCCCGAGGGCCTGCTCGCGGCGGGAGGCGATCTTTCGCCGGAGCGGCTGCTGGCCGCATACCGGCGCGGCATCTTCCCGTGGTACTCCGCTGGACAGCCGGTGCTCTGGTGGTCGCCCAATCCGCGCGAAGTGCTGCTTCCCGTCGAATTCAAATGCTCGCGCAGCCTCTCGAAAACATTGCGAAATCGCGGCTTTGAAGTGACATTCGATCGCGAGTTCGCCGAGGTGGTGACGGCCTGCGCCGCGCGCCGCGAGAACTCCACCGGCACCTGGATCACCAGCGAGATGCACGCGGCCTATTGCCGCCTGCATGAGCGGGGACATGCTCACAGTGTCGAGGTCAGGCTCGAGGGACGCCTCGTGGGCGGGTTGTATGGCGTGCTCCTGGGCCGGATGTTCTTCGGCGAGTCGATGTTCAGCCGCGAACGTGACGCGTCGAAGGTCGCGCTCGCCCATCTCGTGCAACGCGCGCTCGTTGCAGGACTCCAACTGATCGACTGCCAGCTGCCTACCCCTCATTTGCGCTCGCTCGGCAGCCGCCCACTGAGCCGCGCCGAATTCAGCGCACGGGTGGCCGAGGCCGCCAGGGGACCCGACGTTCCCTTGTTTTCAGCCGCCTGAAACTTGCTCACGAACGCTGCTTTTCTGGCAGAATTCGCCGCCTTCGAGGGTCCCCACAGGTTACGGATGTCGAAAGAAGATGCGATCCAGATGGAAGGCGAAGTCATCGAGACTTTGCCTAACACCACGTTCCGGGTGAAGTTGAAGACCGGGCACGTGGTGACGGCGCATATTTCCGGGAAGATGCGCAAAAACTACATTCGCATCCTCACCGGCGACCAGGTCACGGTGGAAATGACCCCGTACGATCTTTCCAAGGGCCGCATCGTCTACCGAGGAAGATAGCTAGACGGTGCCGGAGCATGCATTCCGGCATAACTCTGGATTGCCCCTTGTCGAAGAAGGCCCCCGTTTCGGGGGCTTTTTCATTTGCGGGACGCGGCCGCCTGGGGAGTTATGCCGGAATGCATGCTCCGGCACCGTCTCACTGCAAGGTCGCGGGCAAGGCGGGGGTATCGGTGGGAAGCGACTCGAGCTTGAGCTCCTTGCCGTCGGCGCTGACGCCGATCTTCACCGTGCCGCCCGCCGCCAGCTTGCCGAACAGCAGTTCCTCGGCGAGCGGCCGCTTGATCTGTTCCTGGATCAGCCGCGCCATGGGCCTCGCACCCATCTTCGGGTCATAGCCCTTCTCCGCCAGCCAGCGACGCGCCGCGTCGTCGAGCACGATGGACACGCCCTTCTTCTCGAGCTGGGCCTCGACCTCGACGATGAGCTTGTCCACCACGCGCTCGATCACCGGCATGTCGAGCGGCGCGAACTGGATGATGGCGTCGATACGGTTGCGGAACTCGGGCGAGAACAGCCGCTTGATGGCCTCGGCGCCGTCGGAGGCGTTGTCCTGCTGCACGAAGCCGATGGAAGCGCGGTTCATCTCGAAGGCGCCCGCGTTCGTGGTCATGACGATGATCACATGGCGGAAGTCCGCCTTGCGGCCGTTGTTATCGGTGAGCGTGCCGTGGTCCATCACCTGCAGCAGCAGGTTGAATACATCCGGGTGCGCCTTCTCGACCTCGTCGAGCAGCAGGACGCAATGCGGGTGCTTCGAGATGGCCTCGGTGAGCAGCCCGCCCTGGTCGAAGCCCACGTATCCCGGCGGCGCGCCGATCAGGCGCGACACGGTGTGCCGCTCCATGTACTCCGACATGTCGAAGCGGATGAACTCGATCCCCATGGCGATGGCGAGCTGGCGCGTGACCTCGGTCTTGCCGACGCCGGTAGGTCCCGCGAACAGGAAGCTGCCGACCGGCTTGCGCTGGTCGCCGAGTCCCGAGCGCGCCATCTTGATGGCCGAGGCCAGCGATTCGATGGCCTTGTCCTGCCCGTAGATGACCAGCTTGAGGTTGCGCTCGAGGCTGCGCAGCACTTCCTTGTCGGACTGCGACACGCTCTTGGCGGGGATGCGCGCCATGCGCGCCACCACGTCCTCGATGTGCTTCACCTCGACCGAAGGCTCGCGCTCGTTGGCCGGCTTGAGGCGCAGTCGCGCGCCCGCCTCGTCCACCACGTCGATCGCCTTGTCGGGCATGTGGCGTTCATTGATGTGACGCGCGGCCAGCTCCGCCGCCGCGCGGATCGCATCGCTGGAATACGCGACGCCGTGGTGCTGCTCGAAGCGCGGCTTGAGTCCCATGAGGATGTCGACGGTCTCGGCCACCGTCGGCTCGACCACGTCGATCTTCTGGAAACGACGCGCCAACGCGTGGTCCTTCTCGAAGATGCCGCGGTATTCCTGGTAGGTGGTGGACCCGATGCAGCGCAGTTCGCCGTTGGTCAGCACCGGCTTGATGAGGTTCGAGGCGTCCATGACGCCACCCGAGGCGGCGCCCGCGCCGATCACGGTGTGGATCTCGTCGATGAACAGGATCGCGCCGGGTTGCTTCTTCAACTCGGCGATCACGCTCTTGAGCCGCTTCTCGAAGTCGCCGCGGTACTTGGTGCCGGCGATCAACGAGCCCATGTCGAGCGAGTAGATAGTGCAATCCGACAGCACGTCGGGGACCTTGCCCTCGACGATCATGCGCGCGAGGCCTTCCGCGATCGCGGTCTTGCCCACGCCCGCCTCGCCCACGTACAGCGGGTTGTTCTTGCGGCGCCGGCACAGGATCTCGATGGTGCGTTCCACCTCGAGCGCGCGGCCGATCAGCGGGTCGATCTTGCCGTCCTGCGCGAGCTGGTTGAGGTTGCTGGTGTACTTGTCGAGCGCGCTGCCGCCGTCGCCTTCGCGATCGGTCTCGGCGGCCGTCTCTTCCTTGCCGGTTTTTTCCTCGGCGATCTTCGAAAGGCCGTGCGAGACGAAGTTGACCACGTCGAGGCGCGTGACCTCGGCGCGGTTCAGCAGGTGGACCGCGTGGCTCTGCTTCTCGCTGAAGATGGCGATGAGCACGTTGGCCACGCCCACTTCCTTCTTGCCGGAGGACTGGACGTGGAACACCGCACGCTGCAGCACGCGCTGGAAGCCGAGCGTCGGCTGGACTTCGCGGTCCTCGTCATTGGGCAGGCGCGGCGTGGTGCGGTCGAGGTGGTCGTTCAGCGAGTCGCGCAGGCGATTGATGTCCGCGCCGCACGCCCGGAGGATTTCGCGCACCTTTGGCGTGTCGAGGATGGACAGCAGCAGGTGTTCGACCGTGAGGAATTCATGACGAGCATCACGCGCCTTGGCAAAGGCGTCGTTCAGGCAGAATTCGAGCTCTTGCGATAACACCTGGGCAACCTCTCGGCCGTTAGTGACTCAGGCCTCTTCGAGCGTGCACATCAACGGGTGGTGATGGTCACGAGCATAAGAGGTCACCAATGCCACTTTGGTTTCAGCGATTTCGAAGGTAAACACGCCGCAGATACCCTTGCCCTGCGTGTGAACCTCGAGCATGACGCGCGTGGCCGTGGTGCGGTCCATGCGGAAGAACTTCTCGAGCACATCCACGACGAACTCCATCGGGGTGTAGTCGTCGTTGAGCAGCACCACCTGATATAAGGGCGGCTGCTTGGTCTTGGGCTCGGCTTCTTCGACTGCGAGGCCCGCGCCCCCGTGATCGGGGCGTTCGATTTCGGAACTGGGCATTGGCGACCTTTATAGGGGTCGTCGATTGGCAACACAAGTGCATGCGCGTCGGTGTCGGTTAACCAAGACGAAACAAGCGCTTGAGGCTGTTGTGGAGCGAAACGTATCATCATGGAAATGGCGGCGAACATCTGGTCTTCGAGCGCTGGCGGCGGAAGCGACTGGCGCTCCGCGGCGCTCGCGCGCGCACCCCAGATCGTCACCTTCATCCTCGCACTGGGCGTAGCCGCGCAGTTGGCGTTCATCGTGGTCGGTTTGAGCACACGCAGCCGTCAGACAGCGCCTCCACCTGTGGCCGCCGCGCCACCCGGCCAGACGCTGGACATCGGCGCACTCGTCAACGCCCATCTATTCGGCAATGCTGTCGTGCAGAACACACAGGGCGACGCCGCCAACGCCCAACCCACCAGCATGCCGCTGGTGCTGGCGGGAGTGCTGGCGACACCCGACCCCAAGGAAGGAATGGCCATCATCGGAGAAAGCGCCGCGGCCGCAAAAGTGGTCTCCGTCGGTCAACCGGTTCCCGGAGGTGCGCTGCTGGACTCGGTTTATCCGGACCGCGCCATCATCAATCGCAACGGCGTCCTCGAATCCGTGCTCCTGCCCCGCCGCTCCGCCGGGATGGGCGAGGCCCCGCCTCCGCCGCCGGTCGCCGCGAATTCTTCCGACGCGCAGCTCGAGCGCATGCGCAGGCTGGTCAGCGAGGATCCGGGGGTCATCGGACAGGTCCTGCGGCCCCAGCCCGTGTTCGCCGGCGGCAAAATGCGCGGCTTCCGGGTATATCCCGGCGCGAACCGCCAGGCCTTCGCTCGCCTCGGCCTGCGCGCCGGCGACCTGGTGACGGCGATCAATGGCACGCCGCTCGACGACAAGGATCGCGCCCAGGAGATCTTCGCCACCCTGAACTCCTCGACCGAGGCCCGGGTCAGCGTGACCCGCAACGGGCGCCAGCAGGACCTGGTATTGAACATTTCCCAGATCGCCACCGAAGCCGAGCAGCTGGGAACGAGCCCTGATGGCATGATCCCGGAACAGGCGCCTCCCGAGGTCAATCCCGGGAACGAATGACGCCGACGATCCCATGAATAACAAGTCCCGGGTATCCACAGTAATGACGGTAACGACGCGATCAAATTTCCGCGCGGCCCTGGTGGCGGCGATGCTGGCGTTCACCGCCACCGGCATCGTCAGCGCGCAGAACAACGGACAGCGCATCACGCCTAACTTCCGCGACGTCGAAATCGGCCAGGTGATCGAGGCCGTGGCGCAGGTGACCGGCAAGACCATCATCCCCGATCCGCGCGTGCGTGCGCAGGTCACCATGCTGTCGCAGACGCCGATGACGCCGGCCGCATTCTACGAGGCGTTCCTCGCGCTGCTGCAGGTCCACCAGTTCGTCGCGGTGGAATCCGGCGGCATCATCAAGGTGCTGCCCGACGCGAACGCGCGGCAGATGCCCAACATCGACCTGCCCGACCGCGTGAAGTCGGGGTCGGACGAGCTGATCACCCAGGTCATCGCGGTGGAGAACGTCAACGCCGCGCAGCTGGTGCCGGTGCTGCGCCCGCTGATGCCGCAGGCGGCACACATGGCCGCCTACCCGCCGGGCAACATCCTGATCCTCTCCGATCGCGCCTCGAACGTCGCGCGCGTGATGCGCATCATCCGGCGCATCGACCAGCAGGGCGACAACGAGGTCGACATCATCAACCTGCAGCACGCGTCGGCGGCCGAAGTCGTGCGCGTGGTCAACACCTTCTACCAGCAGGCGCAGGCCGCCGAAGGCGGCGGCGCCTCCCCCACCCGCATCATCGCCGACGATCGCTCGAACAGCGTGCTCATCGGCGGCGACAAGGGCGCGCGCCTGCGTATCAAGGCACTGGTGGCGCACCTCGACACGCCGCTCGACAACGGCGGCGACACGCAGGTGCGCTACCTGCAGTTCGCCGACGCCGAGAAGATAGCCACCAAGCTCAAGGAACAGATCAGCGCGACCGTCGCGATCACCGGCGGCCCGCAGGCCGCGGGCGGCGCCGGCGGTGGCGGCGTGGCGGCGAGCGCCGACCGCTCCACCACCATTTGGGCCGAACCCGAGACCAACGCGCTGGTCATCACCGCGCCGGCCAAGGTCATGCGTTCCCTGCTGGCGGTGGTCGACAAGCTGGATATCCGCCGCGCGCAGGTGCTGGTCGAAGCGATCATCGTGGACGTGCAGGTCAAGAAGGACGCCGAGCTGGGCGTGAACTGGGCCGTGTGGTCGCAGGATTCGGACGGCAACAAGGTGCCCGCCGGGCTGTTCAATTCGCCGGTCGGCGGCGTGAACCTCGCGCAGCTGGCCGCGGGAGCCGCCAACCCGGATGCGATCACGCCCGCGCAGGTTCCGACCGGCACCACGTTTGGCGTGGGCCGCGTGGCGGCCACCGGCGTGAACTTCGCCGCGATGATCCGCGCGCTGCAGGGTGACTCGAACACCAACCTGATCGCGACGCCTTCCGCGGTGACCATGGACAACCAGGAAGCGCAGCTCAAGGTGGCGCAGGAAGTTCCCTTCATCACCGGCTCTTACGCCAGCACCGGCACCGGCGGCACCAATGGTGAAGTGAACCCGTTCACCACGGTGCAGCGCCAGGAAGTCGGCACGATTCTCAAGATCACGCCGCAGGTCAACGAAGGCGGCGCGCTGGTCCAGCTCAAGATCGAGATCGAGAGCTCGGCGCTGTCCGGGACCACGGGCGATGCCAACAGCGCCATCACCAACAAGCGAACCATCAGCACCAACGTGCTGATCGAGGACGGCGGCATCGTGGTGCTCGGCGGCCTGATCCAGGACGGCGAGCAGCGCGGGGAGCAGCGCGTTCCCTACCTCGGGCGCATCCCGGTGGTGGGCGCGCTGTTCAAGACCCGCAGTCGCAACGTCCAGAAGAACAACCTGATGGTGTTCATCCGCCCGAAGATCCTGCGCGATGGAGTCGCGGCCGCCATCGAGACCGACGCCAAGTACAACTACATCCGCGGCGAACAGGAAAAGACCGGCCGGCCCAAGTCCGAAATCCTGCCGCTGCTGCCCTACACGCCCGAGCCGCGGCTGCCGCCCATTCCGCCGCCGGCGGCGACGCCGCAGCAGGGCGTGCCTGCCCCGGTCGGGCCCGACGGTGCGCCGCAGACGCCCCCACCAGCGCAGCCGCAGCAGCAGCAGCAGCAGCCGAAATGAGCGACGGCGTCACGGCCGAACAGGCTCCCAAGCGCGTCGGCTTTGCATTTGCCAAGCGCCACGGAGTGCTCGTGCGCCGCGTGCACGAAGGCATCGCCGAGTGCGTCTACCGGCCCGGCGCGCCGCCCCTGGCGGTCGCCGAGGTGCGCCGCTATCTGGGCGTGCCGCTCAAGCTGGAGAAGGTGCCTGAAGAGCAGTTCGATTCGCTGCTGCGGCTCGCGTACGAAGCCGGAAACGACGCCATGGAAGCCGCAACCGGCGTGGAGGAATCCACCGACCTGCAGCACCTGGCGCAGGACATCCCCGAACAGGCCGACCTGCTCGAGAGCGAGGACGACGCGCCCATCATCCGCCTGATCAACGCGGTGCTCACCCAGGCGGTCAAGGAGAACGCCTCGGACATCCACGTCGAGCCGTTCGAGAACCGCCTGGTGGTGCGCTTCCGCGTGGACGGCGTGCTGCGCGAGGTACTCACCAGCAAGCGCGCGGTGGCGCCGCTCGTGGTTTCGCGCATCAAGGTCATGTCGAAGCTCGACATCGCCGAGAAGCGCCTGCCGCAGGACGGGCGCATCAGCCTGCGCATCGCCGGCCGCTCGGTGGACGTGCGCGTCTCGACCATTCCGTCGGGACATGGCGAACGCGTGGTGATGCGTATCCTCGACAAGCAGGCCGGCCGCCTGAAGCTGTCGGCGCTCGGCATGGACCCGAAGACCGAGGAAATGATCGCGGACCTGTTCAGCAAGCCGCACGGCATCATCCTGGTCACCGGCCCGACGGGTTCCGGCAAGACCACGACGCTCTATGCCGGCCTCGAGCACCTGAACGACAACACGCAGAACATCATGACGGTCGAGGATCCGATCGAGTACTACATCGACGGGATCGGCCAGACCCAGGTCAACACCAAGGTCGACATGACCTTCGCGCGCGGCCTGCGCGCCATCCTGCGCCAGGACCCGGACGTGGTGATGGTCGGCGAAATCCGCGACCTCGAGACCGCGCAGATCGCGGTACAGGCGTCGCTCACCGGCCACCTGGTGCTGAGCACGCTCCACACCAATACCGCGGTCGGCGCGGTCACGCGCCTGCGCGACATGGGCATCGAGCCGTTCCTGCTGTCGTCCTCGCTGATCGGCGTGATCGCGCAGCGCCTGGTGCGCACGCTGAATCCCGACACCAAGCAGGCGTTCGAGGCGGGCGAATACGAGCGCCGCCTCCTCGGCCTCGGCCCGAACGAACCATCGCCGACGCTGTATCGCCCCAGTGACACGGGCAACGGCTTCCGCGGCCGCACGGGCATCTACGAGCTGGTGGTGGTCGACGACCAGATGCGCACCATGATCCACGACGGCGCGGCCGAGCACGAGCTCGAACGCTATGCGCGCACGCTCACGCCCTCGATCCGCGACGATGGCCTCGACAAGGTGCTGCGCGGCGAAACCACCGTCGAAGAAGTCCTGCGCGTCACGCGCGAGGATTGATCCTCGTGGGCGCCTTCGAATACACCGCCCTCGACACCGCGGGTCGCGAGCAGCACGGAGTCGTCGAAGGCGACACCATCAAGCACGTCCGGCAGATCCTGCGCGACCAGAAACTGCTGCCGGTCACCGTCGCCGAGGTCAAGCACGGCGAAGCGAAACGACAGGCAGGCTTCTCGCTGCGGCGGGGTGTCTCGGCGAGCGACCTGTCGCTGCTGACACGCCAGCTCGCGACGCTGGTCAAGGCGGGCCTGCCGCTCGAAGAGGCGCTGCTGGCGGTCTCGCAGCAGTCCGAGAAGCCGCGTGTCCAGAGCATCATGCTCGGCGTACGCGCCAAGGTCATGGAGGGCCACACGCTGGCCGACGGCCTGGCCGAATTTCCCAAGGTGTTCCCGGAGATCTACCGCTCCACGGTGTCCGCGGGTGAGAGCTCCGGCCGTCTCGATGGCGTACTCGAACGGCTGGCCGATTACACCGAGAACCGTGAAGTGACGCGCCAGAAAATCCTGGGCGCGCTGCTCTACCCCATCGTGCTGTCCATCGTCTGCCTCGGCATCGTGACCGGCATGATGGTGTACGTCGTCCCGAAAGTGATCGAGGTATTCGAGTCGAGCAAGGGCAAGCTGCCCTGGGCCACGCAGGTGCTGATCTTCGTCAGCGATTTCCTGCGCAACTATGGCATTTACCTGCTGATCGCCATCGTCGCGGCGATCTTCGGGTTCATCTACTGGCTCAAGAACCCGGACAACCGGCGCCGTTTCCATCGTTTCCAGCTGCGGCTGCCGCTGTTCGGACGGCTGGTGCGCGGCTTCAACACCGCGCGCTTCACGCGTACTTTCAGCATCCTGACGGCGAGTGCCGTGCCGGTGCTCGAAGCCATGCGCATCGCCGGCGAGGTCGTGACCAACCTGCCGATGCGCGACGCGGTCGCCGCCGCCGCCGCCCGCGTGCGCGAAGGCGCGCCCATCGGCCGCTCGCTCGCACAGAGCAAACTGTTTCCACCCATGACGGTGCATCTGATTTCTTCGGGCGAGTCGAGCGGCGAGCTCGACACAATGCTGGAGCGCGCCGCCACCAACCAGGAGCGCGAGCTCGACTCCATGATGGGCGCGCTCGTCGGCTTGCTGGGTCCATTGCTGATAGTTGTGATGGGCCTCTTCGTGATGGGCATCGTTTTTGCAATGCTCATGCCCATTTTCGAAATGAATAACTACATTCGTTGACGTTAACCGGCATTCAGCCATTGCATGACATCCCGGCTCGTTTTATAACGCGCGCATCTGAGGTCGCGCCGTTTACGACGATGAACGAGAAGCCCGAGTCAGAAGAGTTCGACGAGGACGAGGAGGAGCCGGCGTTCGAGGCCACGAGCGAAGTGGACTTCGACAGGCTCGCCAAGGACCTCGATGCCGCCAAGAAGCGCGGCCAGAAGCTGGGCGATCCCGCCTGGCGCAGGCTCGAGCGTCGCCTCGAGGAAAAGTACACCGCCGAGCTCACCAGCGACTTCGACGATTACAACATCGACGACGACTCGACCGCGGTGCGCAAGATGAACGCCTCCAAGAACGCTTCCTGATACGGTGCCGGGCCGGCGCCTCCTGACTACCTGAAATCTCGCGACTGGGGCGTCACCACCTCGCCCAGCAGCGCGGTGCGATCCACCAGTCGGCGCGCCACCACGTGGGTGACGCCGCCCTCCTTCTGCAACAGCCCCTGCACCTCGAGCAGCCGCGAGTTGTTCGCGATGCGCCGCGCGCGCGACCAGACGCGCTCCCAGACGATGAGATTCACGAAGCCGGTCTCGTCCTCCAGCGTCACGAACATGACGCCCCCGGCGCTCTGCGGCCGCTGGCGCGCGGTGACGATGCCAGCCACGCGCACCACGCGCGCGTGCGGCAGCTCGCGCAGCTCCGCCGCGCTGAGCACGTGCTCCGCGGCGAGCTGATCGCGCAATAACGCGAGCGGATGCCGGCCGAGCGTGAGCCCCGTGGAGCGGTAGTCCGCCGCGATGTTCTGTCCTTCGGTGGGCGGCGCGAGCAACGGCGTCGCCTCGGCCGCGCGCGGCACGGGAGCGAGCGGCAGCTCCTGCTCGGTCCCGGCCACCTGCCAGAAGGTCAGGTGGCGGTTGCCGGACAGGTTCCGCAGGCTGCCCGCGTCGGCCAGCGCCTCGAGCTCACGCCGTTCGAGGGCGGCGCGCAACGTCAGGTCCTGCACGCTCGCGAAAGGCGCCGCGGCGCGGGCCGCGGCGATGCGCGCGGCGGCTTCCTCGCCCAGTCCCTTGACGAGGCGCAGTCCCAGGCGCAAGGCGGGCTCACCATCGTCCCTTCGTTCGAGTGAGCAATCCCAACTACTGGCGCAGACACAGCTCGGCCGGACTTCGACACCATGGTCGCGCGCATCGCGCACCAGTTGCGCCGGCGCGTAGAACCCCATGGGCTGGCTGTTGAGCAGCGCGCAGGTGAAGGCCGCGGGTTCGAAACGCTTCAGCCACGCGGAGCTGTAGACCAGCAACGCGAAGCTCGCGGCATGGGATTCGGGAAAGCCGTACTCGCCGAACCCCTGGATCTGGCTGAAGATCTGGTGCGCGAAACTCTCGTCGTAGCCGCGCTCCTTCATGCCGGCGATGAGCCGCTGCTCGAAGTGACCGAGCCCGCCGCGGCGTTTCCACGCGGCCATGCTCCGGCGCAGCTGGTCCGCCTCGCCCGGCGTGAATCCCGCCGCGACGATGGCGAGCTGCATCACCTGCTCCTGGAAGATCGGCACGCCGAGCGTGCGCGACAGCACACCCTTGACGGCATCGCTCGGATAGGTGACCGGATCGAGCCCCTGCCGCCGGCGCAGATAGGGATGCACCATGCCGCCCTGGATCGGGCCCGGTCGCACGATGGCGACCTCGATGACCAGGTCGTAGAACTCGCGCGGCTGCAGGCGCGGCAGCATCGACATCTGCGCGCGCGACTCGATCTGGAACACGCCGATGGTGTCGGCGCGCGAGATCATCTCGTAGACGCGCGGGTCCTCGCGCGGGATGTCGGCGAGCCCGAAGGTCTTGCCGCGGAAACCCGCGACCAGATCGAGGCCGCGGCGCAGCGCCGACAGCATGCCGAGGCCCAGCACGTCCACCTTGAGCAGGCCGAGGTCGTCGAGATCGTCCTTGTCCCATTCGATGACGGTGCGGTCTTCCATGGCCGCGTTTTCGATGGGCACCATTTCCTCGAGCAGTCCCTGGGAGATGACGAAGCCGCCCACGTGCTGCGACAGGTGCCGCGGAAAGCCGAGCAACTGGCCGACCAGCGCCATCAGCATGCGCAGCTTCGGGTTGTCGGGCTCGAAGCCCGCCTCGCGCACCCGCTCCTCGTCGACCGTGTTGTCCCACCACTGCATCGCGCCCGACAGCCGCTCGGCCTGCACCGCGTCGAGCCCCATGGCCTTGGCCATGTCGCGCAGCGCGCTGCGCGGCCGGTAGCTGATGACCGTGGCCGTGAGCGCCGTGCGGTCGCGGCCGTACTTGCGGTAGATGTACTGGATGACCTCCTCGCGCCGTTCGTGCTCGAAATCGATGTCGATGTCCGGCGGCTCGTTGCGCTCGCGCGAGATGAAGCGCTCCATGAGCAGCTCGCCGCGCGACGGATCCACCTCGGTGACGCCGAGGCAGTAGCACACCACCGAGTTCGCCGCCGAACCGCGGCCCTGGCACAGGATGCTGAGCCGCCGCGCCTCGCTCACGATGTCATGCACGGTGAGGAAATAGGACTCGTATTTGAGGTCGGCGATGAGCGCGAGCTCGTAGTCGATCTTGTCCTGCATCGCCGGCGGCACGCCCGCCGGCCAGCGGCGGCGCGCGCCGGCCTCGGCGAGCTTGCGCAGGTGCGAGGCGGGCGTCTCGCCGGCCGGTACCAGCTCGCGCGGATACTCGTAGCGCAGCTCGTCGAGCGAGAAATCCGCGAGCGCCGCGATGCGCACGCTCTCGGCGAGCAGTTCGGGTGGATAGAGCGCTGCGAGCCGCTCGCGCGGGCGCAGGTGCCGCTCGCCGTTGGGGAACAGGCGCTCGCCGGCCTCGGCCAGCGTGACCCCGTGGCGCACCGCGGTCAGCGCGTCCTGCAACGCGCGGCGTTCGCGCACGTGCATGTGCACGTCACCGGCGGCGGTGAGGGGCAGCGCGTGCCGCTCGCCGAGACGCCGGCAATGCGCCAGGCGCTCGCGGTCGCGACCGTCGCGCATGAGCTCGACCGCGATCCAGGCGCGCCCGGCGAAGGTGCGCGCCATCCACGCGCCCTCGGCCGCGTCCGCGTCTTGCGCGAGCCGCGGCAGCCACAGCGCCAGCGTGCCGTCCGGCAGGTCGGCGAGGAATTCCGCGACGTCCGCGCGCCCCAGCGAGTAGCTGCCCTTCCCGGCCTTGCGCCGCCCGCGCGTGATGAGCCGCGACAGGCGCCCATACCCTGCACGGTTGCGCGCGATGACCACCAGGCGCAGGCCGCAGTCGAGCGTGAATTCCGCGCCGATGAGTAGTTTGATGCCGCCGCCGATCTTGCGGACCGCGGTGTGCGCGCGCACCACGCCCGCGAGCGAGCACTCGTCGGTGATGGCCAGCGCCGTGTAACCCAGCTCGCGCGCCTGCACCACCAGCTCCTCGGCGTGCGAGGCGCCGCGCAGGAAACTGAAGTTGCTGAGGCAGTGCAGCTCCGCGTAGGCCGCAGCCTCGGGCTTCATCCGAAGATCCCGTGCAGGAACCAGCGGCGCGCGCCGCCGCATTCCCGGTAGATCCACAGCCGCGCACCGTCGGCGCGGCGCGCGATGTAGTAGTCGCGTTGCACGTCGCCGCCGTCCCACCAGCCGCTTTCGATGCGCTCGGGGCCGGCCAGCATTTCGAGCGCCCCTCCATGGCGTGGACGGCCGCGATGCGCATCGAGCGCGAGCGGCGCCTGCAGGAGCCACGGCGGACGACGGAAAGGCAGGTGCGCCGGCAGGCCGGCGTCGATGGCATCGCGATTCACGGCCTCGGGCTTCGCAGCGGCGGGCTTGGCGGCGCCGGGCAGCACGGGCTCGGCCACGCGCCAGGCGTTCTCGGGCCGATGCTCCGCGACGCGGCGCAGGCCGTACACGGCGTTCACGCCGAGCCGCGCGCGCAGGTGCTCGACCAGGGCCGGCATCTCGCGCGAGCCGGTGTGGCCGTGCTCGCCAGGCGACCACAAATGCCGGCTGTCGAGCGCGCGCTGCGTGAGCGCGCCACCCCGCAGCTCGCAACGTCGCACCGGCCCGGGCAGCGCCAGCGTCGCGAGCCGTTCGCGCAGCAAGCGCGTGAAGCGCTCGGCGCTGGCCTCGGGCGCCGCCAGTCGCAGCGTGCAGTGCGTCGGCGCCGCGCGGTAATGATGGAAACGGCATTGCAACGCCGTGATGCCGCGCTGGCGCGCGCGCAGGAACTGCTCGAGTTCCTGCAGCAGCGGCGCGAGCGCGTGCAGGATGCGCTCGTGATCCTCGATCTCGTGATCGAGGTCGCGCGTGCCGCGATAACGTTCGCGCGGCGCCAGGCGCCGGCGCGGATCGGCGCGGCGCCCCAGCAACCGGTCGAGGTCGGCGAGCTGCGCGGGGCCGAAACGTCGTGCGAAGCCCGCGCGCGGCAGGCGTATGAGCTCGCCGAGCGTGCGCACTCCCATGGCCGCGAGGCGCGCGTTCTGCTCCTCGCGCCAGCGCAATACGGCGAGCGGCAGTGGTTTGAGCCGCGCCGGCAACACCGCCGGGTCGGTGATGAAACAACGTGCGCCGGCGCGCGCGGCGGCGAGCGCCGCCAGCGCCGTGGGAGCCAGCGTGAAGCGCGGTGCGGCGCCGAGCCGGGCGAGCACGGGATCGGCGCCACAGGCGTCGCGCAGCGAGCGGCATAGCTGCCGCAGGCCACCGAACAGCATGATGCTGGGCTTGATCTCCAGCAGCAGCCCGTCGGGCGGCTCGATGGATACCTGCGGCGTGAACCGCGCGGCGACGCCCGCCAGGCGCAGCATGAGCTCGTGCTCGCGCGCCGGGTCTCGCGGCCGCGGTTCGATGTGTGGCGCGGCGGCCAGCGCCGCGGCCAGCGTCATGCCGGGACGAACCCCCGCCTCCTGCGCGCGTGCATCCGCGTCGATGATGCGCTGGTGATGATCTTCGGGATCGACGATCACCCGCGGAGCGGTTTCAGTGCCGCTGCCTGACGCGACCAGCGACAGCTGCGGCACGTGCGCGGCGACCCACAACTCGCGCGGCTGGAGCGCGAGCGCCGCCTGCTCGCCGGGACCCCGGGGAGGCCCCTTGGGTGGAGGCGACGCCGGCCGCACCCGTAAAACGGACGGCGTCGCACTCGACCCAGGGAAATCGTGGGCCGATCCGGAAGGAAGCGGCTCCGGGAACTTCAGTCGAAAGGAACGCGGGTGCACGATGTCCTCCGACTCATGCCGCGGCCGCGGTCCAGGTGAGATCGATGGGCTCGCGACTGCCGCCGCGACTCTTGAGCAGGCGCACGCGCGCGCCGTGCCGGCCCGCGTCCGTCACCGGATCGAGCATCACCCGCAACATCGCCGGAGAGGCCATGTGCGCGAAGCGCTGGCTGCGATACAGCACGCCGAGCGTGCGTCCCTGCTCGGCCGCGAGCTGCAGCCTGCGGATGGCGCGAGGACTGGCGCGCGGCAGCCACGCGAGCGCGATCTCGCAGGCCCCGGAACGCAGCGCCTGTTCGTGCGTCCACAGGGGCAGGTGGGTTTTCACGACGAGCATGCGATCGAGCGCCACGCCATGCGCCTCGAGCGCGGGCGCGTAGGGCTCATGCGGCGGCGATATCCAGGCGCACCAGCGCGCCGGCGCGACGCGCGACAACGCCGCGAGTGCCGGCAACAACAGGTAGAACTCGCCGACGCCCGGCTGCGGAGTGAGGATTTCTACGAGGCCGTGGCGCGGCCAGCCGCCGCCCGGCAGACCGGCATCCAGCGCGGCAAAACCCGTGGAGAGGGTTTCCACGGCGGCGCGACTTCGCCCGCGCCACACCGACGGGTGTGCGAGCAACTCCGCCAGTTGCTTGTTGTTGCCTTCTTCCATGGATTACGCGTCGGCATCAACTCGCGGGAAATGAGTAGAGGAAGTCGTAGAAGTGCTTGCCATCGATCACGTTGATGCTGAGCGTGCCGCTCAGCCCCACGAGCTCGTCGGTGCCCGAATCCGGCACGACCATGATGGACAGCGAGGGCACGCCGCGGTTCATGCGCCCCGTGTGCTGCAACATGAAACTGCCCTTGCGTCCCTCCAGCATGCCCGTCACCTGGTCGATGGCCACGTAAGCGGCCGAACCCCGCGTGGCGGTGCCAGCCGAGAGCATCTGCCCGCGGGCCGAGGCCGTCAGGTCGCCGCTGAACTTCTTGTTGAGCAACAACCGGCCGAGATGCGCATTGTTCGAAACATCCGTATTCGACAATGGCTCCAGGCTGACTTCGAAACTTCCGGTGGCGCGCCTCATGATCCCACCTTGAAATGGGGGTTCTCGATGATGCCCAGCACGTTGCCGAAGGGATCGAGCACGTCGGCGACACGGATGCCTTCGCCCACGTCCTGGATGTCGTTGCGGGGCGCGGCGCCCAGCTCGAGCAGCCGCGCATGCGCGCTGCCGATGTCTTTCACGCCCCAATAAGAGCCCGACGTGACCAGCGGTGCATCGGGCACGAGCCCGAGCTCGTAGCCGCCGACGTTGAAGCCGACGTAGAACGGCTGGTCGAAGTACGGGCCGAAGCCGAGGAACCTGGTGTACCAGAGCTTGCCCGCGACGATGTCCGGCGCGCGGTAGATCACGGTGCGCAGTCCTAACAACATGGAGAACTCCGGGATATTCTTTTATCGAAGTCGTCGTCTCATGCCGCCATGGCCTTGCCACGCCGCAGGACACCCACCACCACGCCCTCGATGATGAGCGGATCTTCCTTGACGTTGACCTTGATGGGCTCGAAGTCCGAGTTCTCGGGCATGAGCCACACCACCGGGCCTTCCTGCTTGTAGCGCTTGACGGTGACCTCGTTCTCCAGGCGCGCCACGATGATCTGCCGGTTGCGCACTTCCGGCGTGCGGTGCACGGCGACGAGATCACCATCGAGGATGCCGGCATCCTTCATCGACATGCCGACCACTTTCAGCAGGTAGTGCGGCTTGGGCTGGAAGATCGACGGATCGATGTCGAGGCGCGACTCGATGTTCTCTTCGGCGAGTATCGGACGACCCGCGGCGACACGGCCGATGAGCGGCAAGCCGAGCTGCTCGCGCATGGTGTCCATGAGCTTGATGCCGCGCGAAGCGCCTGGCACGAGCGCGATGACGCCCTTGCGCGCGAGCGCACGCAGGTGTTCTTCGGCGGCGTTGGGGGATTTGAAACCGAGCTCGTTGGCGATCTCGGCGCGCGTGGGCGGCATGCCGGTTTCGGCAATGGCGCGCTGGATGAGACGCAGGATTTCGGTCTGGCGCGGGGTGAGATCGGACATGGCGGATTCCTTTTAAAGAAGAATCAGGGCTGGGGATTTGTACACTGTGAATTCATACAGGTCAAGCGCCAGAAAGCCGCTGCGCGGCGGGCCTCGACCGGGGCCGGCCAAAGACCCTCGGGCGCATCCACCGCCAGGTCAAAAGACCCCGC
>DASSRK010000035.1:0-13470 GCA_035701825.1 Steroidobacteraceae bacterium | reverse complement strand
GTTTTCTCGTTGTGGAACGGGCAGCAGGCGCGGTACTCGCGGCCGGCCTTCTTCAGCTCGACGCGCGAACCGATGAGCTCGACGATGTCCGCGCGCGCGGTCAGTTCGTCGATGAAACCCTGTGGAATGCGGCCGGCCATGGCCGGGATTATGGGGGCACCGGCCGCCTTTTGTGCCTAGAGGCGCACCCGCCGCAGGCGGGCCTCGACGATGAAGCCGACGATTCCGCCGAAGGTAAGCAGCGCGCCGGCCAGCATCAGCCAGCGATTGAGTGGGCGCTCGTATTCGCTGGTGCGCGCGAAGAAATATGTTCGCTGCCCCCCGGGCACGTCTTCAGTGAAGGCCTTGCCACGGTAGTCATCGAGCAGCCGGTAGTCACGGATGTGGCGCATTTCGATTTCAAGCGAGCGATCAACGCGCTCCTTCTCGGTGATCAGGCCGCCCGCGCGCTGATTCCACAGCAGCCCGCCGTAGGTTTCGAAGAAGTCGGTTGGCTCGCCCGGCCGCAGAATCCCCGGCGACTCGTAGTTGAATTGCGTATTCGAGAACATCAGTCCCCTCAGGCCCGCGACCCCCAACGTCAGCCCGAGTGCCAGTGCAATTCCCGAGGCGAACAACCACGTCTTGATGCTGTGGATCCTCGTGGTGACCTTTGCATTGAGGTGATTCGACACTTCCGGCACCTGGCGCAGATCGCGATAGACCTGCTTTTCATCCACGCCATCGAGGAAGGTGGCGACATCGAGTCCGAACGCCTTGAGGATGGCCTGGAAGATGTCTGCCGAAGGCATCGACTTGTCGTTCTCGAGCTTGGAAAGGTACGACTGCTCGATGCCAATCATCTGCGCCAGTTGCGGCTGGGTGAGATTACGTTCGGACCTCAGCTGCTTCACTCTTTCGCCAAAATTCACGAGGGACTCCCTGGGGCGCATGGCCGCCGGTTTGATTGACCGGCTCCCTATGCTTGGAAATTCCCGCGGAAATTGGAAGATGAATATCGGGGAATGATCGTGAATCCGGCGTGAACACTCAGCGCAGGATGGCCAGCGCGACCAGCACGCAGAGCAACAGCGCGCCAATCGCGCCGCTGATCACCAGCGGCAGGCGATGACGGGGAAATCGCCCGAGCTCGCGGCGCTCGGCTTCGATCTTGCGACTGATGGAGATGCAGACCAGCGCGATCAGGATGAGCGCGCCGGCGGTGGCAATGCCACGTCCGCCCAACTAACCGCCGAGCCTGGCTTTGATGCGGGCGCCGACCGCGCCCATGTCGGCCTTGCCGGCAGCCTTCGCTTTCACCACACCCATCACCTTGCCCATGTCCTTGATGGACGCGGCGCCGGTGGTGCTGATCGCCTCGGCGATGATGGCGTCGAGCTCGGCATCGGAGAGTTGCGCCGGAAGATAGGGCTGCAGCACGGCGATCTCGGCGTTTTCCTTGGCGACGAGGTCGGCGCGGCCGCCTTTCTCGAACGCGACCACGGATTCCTTGCGCTGCTTGATCATCTTCTCGAGCACGGAAGTGACCTGCGCGTCGTCGAGCGTGATGCGCTCGTCGACTTCACGCTGCTTGATGGCGGCCTGCAAAAGACGAATGACCGCGAGTCGATCCTTTTCGCCGGATCGCATCGCGGTCTTCATGTCTTCGGAGATGCGCTCCTTGAGCGTCATCGCGGGAAGGTGTTCAGCTCGGACGCGGACGCGCCGAGTAGTCGCGCGGGCTGTTGCGCTTGAGGTGGCGCTTCACGGCGGCAGCCTTCTTGCGCTTACGCTCCTGCGTCGGCTTCTCATAGAATTCGCGGCGCCGAAGCTCCGTCAGCACGCCCGCTTTTTCGCACGCGCGCTTAAAACGGCGCAGGGCGGCATCGAAATACTCGTTTTCACGCACTCGAACGCTCGGCATCGAAACCTCAACCCATTGATCTTTCTGGAGTTTTTCCACGACCTGCCGGGGGCAGGGGTGGCGATTCTATAGAACGAAGCAGAAAAGGCAAAGCCCCGCCCCGAACGCGGGTCTCACTCTATATACATGCGCATCCTGGCCCTCGAATCCTCCTGCGACGAGTCCGCGGTCGCCGTCTACGACGATGCGGCGGGCCTGTTGGCGCACGAGATCCACAGCCAGGTCGACCTGCACCGGGTGTACGGCGGCGTGGTGCCCGAGCTCGCGTCGCGCGACCACGTGCAGCGGCTGCTGCCGCTGGTGCGTTCGGCGCTCACCGTGGCGGGCACTTCTCCCGCCGAGCTCGACGGCGTGGCGTACACGGCCGGGCCCGGGCTCATCGGCGCGTTGCTCACGGGCGCGGCGCTCGGCCGATCTCTGGCCTATGCCTGGGACGTGCCCGCGATCGGCGTGCACCACCTCGAAGGCCACCTGCTCGCGCCGCTGCTCGAGGACGAGGCGCCGCCGTTCCCGCACCTGGCCCTGCTCGTGTCGGGCGGCCACACCATGCTGATCGACGTCGCCGCACCCGGGCACTACGCGGTGCTGGGCGAGACGCGCGACGATGCGGCCGGCGAGGCCTTCGACAAGTCCGCCAAGTTGTTAGGGCTGCCTTACCCGGGTGGGCCGGAGCTCGCGGGAATGGCCGCCTCCGGGAACGCGGCACGCTTCGACTTCCCCCGGCCCATGCTGGACCGCGCCGGGCTGGAATTCAGCTTCTCGGGGTTGAAGACCGCCGTGTCGCTCGCGGTGAAGGACCGCTCCGCCCGCGGCGGGCTCGATGCGGCGACGCGCGCCGACATCGCCGCCGGTGTGCAGGAGGCCATCGTCGACACGCTGGTGCGCAAGACCCTGCGCGCGCTCGAGGAGACGGGCCATGGCGCTATCGTCGTGGCCGGCGGCGTAAGCGCGAACCGGCTGCTGCGCCAGCGGCTCGATGCGGCGGCGGCCCGCCACGGCGCCAAAGTCTTCTACCCGCGCATCGAGTTCTGCACCGACAATGCGGCCATGATCGCCGTGGCCGGCCTGGCGCGGCTCAAGTCGGGCCGGCACGAGGATCTCGGCGTGCGCGCGCGCGCCACCTGGGCCCTCGCGGACCTGGGGCCGATGACCGGAAACGCGACTAGTTAGGAACGGAACGTGACAGTGCCCAAGACAGTGACCATCCCGAGCTCGTCCGACCAGGGCGACCGCATCTTCCTGCACGGCCTCGAGGTGGAGTGCATCATCGGCTTCATCGAGTGGGAGCGGCGGGTCAAGCAGACCATCGTCATCGACGTGGAAATGCCGGTGGACTGCGCGCGCGCGGCGCAGAGCGACGACGTCGCCGACACGCTCGATTACAAGAAGGTCGCCAAGCGGCTGATCGCGTTCGTGAGCGAGTCGAGCTTCAAGCTGGTGGAGACGCTGGCGCATCGCGCGGCGTTGCTGATCCTCGAGGAGTTCGGCGTCGAATGGATCCGGCTGTCGGTGAACAAGCCGGGCGCGATCCGCGGCAGCAAGGATGTGGGCGTGGCGGTGCTGCGCACGCGCGCGGATCTTACATCCGGGCGCGGCGCGGGCTGATCAGCCGCGCGGCCGGCGGGCGCGCGCCTGTTGCAGCGTGAATTCCTCGAAGGCGGCATGGCGTACGCCGTCTTCGATGACGATCGCCGGCGTGGCGGCGTCCACCGTGTAGAAATCCTCGTTGAAGGCGTCGAGGCCAAACTCTCCGAGGTAGCGGCTCAGCAGCGCGGCGTCGAAGCGGTCGCGCGTGCGCCGCGCGCGATACCGGTCGAGGTCTTCGAAAGGGAAAGGTTCGCCGGATTGCTCGAACACCCAGCCGCCATCGTCGCAATTGGCGATCGTGCGCCTGAAGAGCAGCGGCGGCGCGCCGCCCATCGATTCTGGCGCGTACACCTCCCAGATCGCGCCACCACCGGGCGGCGTGCAGACGCGCATGGCCTGGCAGCCGAATTGCCCGGCGAACACGCCCATGACCGGGGAGGGATCCGAACCCAGGAGGCCGCTGCGGAAAAACGCGGTCCAGCCGTTGCGCGTGGAGATGAACAACGATCGATACAGTCCCATGCTCAGGGGCGGGAGAGCCTCGAAGGCCGCGGACAAGGAAGTGCTCACCTCGGCTCGCGACGGGCGCTTTTCGAGGTCGCAGTGCCATTGGTGGTAGGCAGAGGCGAAGCGCTCGCGCGGCGCATCGATCAGACCGAAGTCCCCGGTAACCGGATACCATGAATCGAGGAGAGCCATGCCACCACGATATCACCGGCACGAACTACTGAAGGCACCATGAGCAAAGTCCAAGTGTTCGTCGCGGCCGGGAGCAACCTGGAGCCGGAGAAGAATCTCGCTCATGCGTGCGCAGAGATGCTGCATTCCTGGCCGGATGCGAAGTTCTCGCGCGCGTATCGCAACGTCGCGGTCGGCTTCGAGGGGCCGGATTTCATCAACCTGGTGGTTGGCTTTTCCACGGCGCATCCGGTCGACGCCGTGATCGCGCGGCTGCGTGCGATCGAAACCCGCTGCGGGCGACCGCGCTACGCGCCGAAGTGGGCCTCGCGCACCATGGACCTCGACGTGCTGTTGTTTGGCGACCTGGTGGTGAAGACCGACGACTACACGCTGCCGCGCCCGGATCTGCTCAAGCGGCCGTACATGCTTGGGCCGCTGGCGGAAATCGCTCCGAACGTCGTCCATCCCGTCGAGCACCGCACGATCGGGGAGCTGTGGGAGCACTTCGATCGCAACGGGCACGAGATGACGGCGGTTAAGCTCAAGCTTTCTTAGACGGTGCCGGAGCATGCATTCCGGCATAACTCCTGCTCTCCGCCGCAGCGACCCGCAAACCACCGCGAGTTATGCCGGAATGCATGCTCCGGCACCGTCCACCGGCACCGTCTTACCAGGCGACGGAGCGGCCGCCGTCGACGGCGAGGATCTGGCCGGTGATGAAGGGGGCGTGTGCAGCGAAGAAGAGCGCGGTGCGCGCGATGTCGGCCGGCGAGCCCATGCGCTTCAGGATCGTGCGCTGGATGATCTTCTCGCGCGCGGGGCCGTCGGCCTTGCCCTCGGGCCACAGTACCGGTCCCGGAGCGATGCCATTGACGCGCACCTCGGGTCCGAGCTCCTTGGCGAGGGAGCGTGTCAGCATGTGCAGGCCGGCCTTGGCCGCGCAGTAGACGGTGTAGTGCCGCAATGGCCGCAGCGCGTGGATGTCGACGATGTTGACGATCAGTCCCTGCGACTTGCGCAGCGCGGGTGCCGCGGCCTGCGCGAGGAACAGCGGCGCCTTGAGGTTCGTACCGATGAGATCGTCGAATGCCTCCGGTGTGATCTCGCCCACGGGTGTCGGGTAGAAGGTCGAGGCGTTGTTGACCAGCATGTCCAGCCCGCCAAAGCTGCGCACCGCGAATTCCACCAGCGCCGGCAGCCTGCCCACCTCGAGCAGGTCGCCCTGCACGATGGCCGCGGACTTTTCGCGCGTCGCGTTGAGCCCGGCGGCGAGCGCCTCGGCCGCGGCGGAAGATTTCCGGTAATGGACCACCAGGTTCGCGCCGGCGCCATGCAACGTGCGCGCGATCTCCGCGCCGACGCGCTTCGCGCCGCCGGTGATCAACACCGTCTTGCCCGTTAGACTTCCGCCGCTCATCTACGCTGCACTCTATGACTACTGGCGCATCCCTCACAACCCTGCCGGCGCTGAATCCGGCGGAACGCGCGCACGCGGAACGCGTGTCGGAGCACATTCGCGGCTTCATTGCCGCGCAGGGCGGCGTGGTCGGCTTCGATGCCTACATGCGGCTGGCGTTGTACGCGCCGGGACTGGGTTACTACAGCGCCGGCGCCACCAAGTTCGGCGGCGCCGGGGATTTCGTCACGGCGCCCGAGATCTCGAGCCTGTTCTCGCGCTGCGTCGCGCGCCAGGCGGCCGACGTGCTGGCGACGGCCGGCGGCGAGATCCTGGAGCTCGGCGCGGGCACCGGCACCATGGCTGCCGACGTGCTGACGGAGCTCGACGCACTCGGCCAGCTGCCGGAGCGCTACCGCATCCTCGAGGTGAGTGCCGACCTCGCCGAGCGCCAGCGCGCGCGCATCGCCGCGCTGCCCGCGCAGCTCGCGCGCCGGGTCGAGTGGTTAGACCGCTGGCCGGCGCGGCCGATGCGCGGCGTGGTGCTGGCCAACGAAGTCCTGGACGCCATGCCGGTCTCGCGCTTCGTGCTGCGCGGCCCGCCCGGCGCGCAGCGCGTGCGCGCGCTCGGGGTGGCCGCCACGCCGGAAGGGTTCGCGTGGCGCGAGACCGCTGCATCCCCGGAGCTCGAGCACGCCGTGCAGGGCATCCTGGAGACGCTGCCGGAGGACCTCCCGGACGGCTTCGTATCGGAGGTGTGCCTCGCGTTCCAGCCGTGGATCGCGAGCCTCGCGGCGCAACTGGAGCAGGGCGTGGCGCTGCTAATCGACTACGGCCTGCCGCGCGAGCACCTGTACCACCCGCAGCGCGAACAGGGCACGCTGCGCTGCCACTTCCGGCACCGCGCGCACGACGATCCCTTCATCAACGTGGGCCTGCAGGACATCACCGCCTGGGTGGACTTCACGCGCGTGGCCGAGGCCGCCGACAGCGCCGGCCTCGAGGTGCTGGGCTTCGCCACCCAGGCCGCTTTCCTGATCGGCGCCGGCATCGAGTCGTTGCTAACTACCGGCATGCAGGGATCGGACACCCGCGGCCAGGCGCGCCTGGCCGGCGAAGCCCGCCGCCTGCTGCTGCCCGGGGAGATGGGCGAGGTGTTCAAGGTGGTCGCCCTGGGCCGCGGCTTCCACGACGCGTTGCGCGGCTTCAGCACGCAGTCGCTGCCCCTGTAGGGGCGGCCCCGGACGAGTTCCCGCGCTCGTCAACGAAATCGGCCGGTTGGTCAAACAACCCGGGGGCCGTGCCGCCGCCTCGCGCGGCCGGCGGGTTAAGCTTCGGCCGACGCCATGAACCTGCGCAAGCTCCGGCCCTGGGCCTTCTATTTCCTGGCGTGGACGCTGGTGGGACTCGTCTATTTCGGGCAGAACGTCACGCGACGTTTCTATTGGGAAGATCCAAACCCCTGGCAGGACCTGCGCTACTGGAGCGCCAACATCTACCTGTCGGCGCTGATCACCCCGTTGATCGTCTGGGCCGGGCGGCGCTGGCCGTTGGAGCGGCAGCGGCTCGGGCGGCTGCTGGCGCTGCACTTCGTGCTCAGCATCGCCTGGGCGCTGCTGCGGCTGTCGCTCGAGGCCACCTTCCATCTGACGTGGAATCAGTTCTGGCCCATCCAGCCGCCGGTCACCTTCCGCAGTGAGATCACCCTGCTGCTGATCTTCGGCTTCCACACCGCCGTGGTCGCGTACTGGGTGGTGCTCGCGATCCAGACCGGCTTTCGTTACTACGCGAACTACCAGGAGCGCGCGCAGGCGGCATTGCGTTCGGAGCTGCGCGCCTCGCAGCTCGAGACCCAGGTGGCGCAGGCGCGCCTCGGGGCGCTCAAGGCGCAGCTGCAACCGCATTTCCTTTTCAACACGCTGAACGCCATCGTGGTGCTCGTGCGCCAGCAGAAGGGACGCCAAGCCGAGGAGACCCTGGCGCGCTTCTCCGACCTGCTGCGCGCGGTGCTCGCCGACATGGATGCGCAGGAAGTCACGCTGGCGCGCGAGCTCGAATACCTGAAGCTGTACCTGTCCATCGAGCAGCTGCGCTTCTCCGACCGACTGCGCGTCGACATCGACGTCGATCCCGACCTGCTGGACGCCGCCGTGCCGCACATGGGCCTGCAACCCCTCGTCGAGAACGCGATCCGCCATGGCATCGGCGCGCGCGCGACTTCCGGCATCATCACGATCCGCGCGCGGCGCGCCGGCGATGCCATGCACGTGGAGGTCAAGGACGACGGGCCGGGCTTCGATTCGGCCGGCGCCCCGGGCGGCATGGGCCTCGGGCTCGCCAACACCCGCGCCCGGTTGCGGCAGTTGTACGGCACGTCCGCGGAGTTGCGGGTGGCGACCGCGCCGGAGGGTGGCGCCGTGGTGACACTGGTGCTGCCGGTGCGCATCCTCGAAGAACGAAGCATGGCCATCGCATGAGAGACCGATGAGAGCATTGATCGTCGATGACGAGCCGCTGGCGCGCGAAGGACTCGCGATGCTGCTCAAGGAGGAACCTGCCATCAGCGCGATCACGCAGGCGCGCAACGGCGCCGAGGCCGTGGCGCTGATCCGCGAGGCGCGCCCGGACCTGGTGTTGCTCGACGTGCAGATGCCGGAAATGGACGGCTTCGGCGTGCTGCGCGCGCTCGGCGCCGAGCACATGCCACCGTTCATCTTCGTGACCGCGCACGATCGCTACGCCATCCAGGCTTTCGAAGTGAATGCGATCGACTACCTGTTGAAGCCGGTGACGCGCGAGCGCTGCTCGCAGGCGCTGGCGCGGGTGCGCGAACGCATCGCCACGCAGGGCCCGGACAACCGCCACGTGCTCGCGCTGCTGCAGCAGATGGCGGCACCGCCGCGCTACCTGGCGCGCGTGGCGCTGCGCTCGGGCGGCAAGATCAGCTTCGTGAACCTCGAGGACATCCTGTACATGCAGGCCGCCGAGAACTACGTGCAGCTGCACCTGAAAAACTCCCGCCACCTGCTGCACGTGCCCATCGCGACGCTCGAGAGTTCGCTCGATCCGCAGGTGTTCCTGCGCATCCACCGCTCGCTGATCGTCAACGTGAAGCACATCCGCGAGCTCGAGACCGGCCCGCACGGCGAGTACATCGTGGTGCTGCACGGCGGCACGCGGCTCCAGTCGAGCCGCACCCATCACGAGAAGATCAAGGCCTGGGCGTCGAACCCGTTCTAAGAGGAAGACGGTGCCGGAGCATGCATTCCGGCATAACTCCGGCGGCGCGCGGCAGCCAACGCGATGGCGGGCCCGACGAAGACCACGTGCGGGACCAGCGCGCGGAACGCGCCCATCGGAGTCGGCGTGCGCCAGCCGATGGGCGTGAGCGGCACCACGACGAAGTTCATGACGACGAACAGCACCACGCCGTAGAAGGCGCCCATGAGCCACGGCCTCGCGGTCAACACCGGCAGGCGCTTGCTGGCCAGCACGTAGGCCAGCGCCATGAGGAACGCGATGAAGAAGTGCAGCGCAAGGCCGAGCAGGGCGGTGGCGTTTCCGCCCGCCGAAGCGGCCTCCTTGCCCAACAACCCCGCGGCCACTCCCTGCCATACGCCTGCGGGATTGCTGCCCAGCCAGACGCCCCAGACCAGCGTCGCGTACAACGCGTCCAGGAGTCCACCGATGCCGCCGCCGATGGCGGCGGTTCCGAGGTCATGCTTCATCAGGCGGAAATTGCGCCATTTACCGCCGTCAGGCAATCCTCGCGATGGCCATTCGTGGCCCGCGGCTCGTCCGTGACGAAATCGGCGGGATTGAGCCCGGCCCAGCGCGACAGCGCGGCCAGTCCATCGGCGTCGGGGCGCTTGTTCTGCGCCATGCGCGCCAGCGTCGACTTGCCGACGCCGATTTCGCGAGCCACCTGGCGCCAGCTCGCCGCACGCTCCCGTCGAATGTTGTTCAGGGCCCGGTAGAAACTTTCGAAATGAAATTTCATGTCGCGAGTTTTTCCCACGACGGGCGGGCCGGAAAAGGGCTTTTTGACGAGCGGGAGGATTCCGTGGACGAACTGCGGTTGGCGGGCAGTGAACAGTGAAGCGCCGCGGGGAAATCTTCCCCGCGGCGCGTCTCACTCCTGCCACACCCGGTCTAACAACCTGCTAGTACAACCACGCGGCGCCCGACCGCGACGCCGAGGAATCGTAGCGGTTGCCGTCGATGCCGGTCGCTTTGCTGCTTTCGTTGGGCTGGCCGATCACCAGCGTCTTGCCATCGTTCGCCAGCGAGAAATCCATCCCTTCCATGGTCCAGGCCGCCGCGACGTTGGGTTTGACCACGCGCCGCAACCGCGGCCCGCTCGCCGGGAATTCGTACACGTACACGGCGCCCGTGTAGGTATCGGGGGGAGACCCGGGCGCCCTGGCCAGCGGCGGCGACTGGACTCCGGTGCCCTGGCCCGAGTCCAGCCTGTGAGAGACGGCCAGGTAAGTGCCGTTCCTGCTGAACTCGAGCGCCTCGCCGAACCCGAGTCCGTACTGTTCTGACCACGACCCCGAGAGCAGGGTGTTGCCGAACTGCTGCCATGCGCCGTCGCGCTGACGATAGACGCGCACCTCGTAGTCAGTCGGGCCCTGCTCGACCTCGTCGAACTCGCGAACGCCGACCGCGATCATCGTCCCCGGGTAGTTCATCGCCAGCGAGATGACGTAGTTATGCCGCGGCTCGGCTGGATCGAATGCCCTGATCGGCACCCAGTCGGGATACTTCGCGAGGAATACGCGACCCGACTCGCTGGCAGCGCAGAAATAGGCGATCGTCTTGCCGTCGCCGCTCATGCGCGTGTCATAGCAATAGTCCATGTCGACCGGCGCCGGGATGTCGCGCACCTTCCAGCCGGCTGATCCCCGTTCGAGCAGCTGGAGAATCCCGCTGCCGTACCGGTACACGATGCGCGTGCCCGCCAGATCCATGCGCGCGAAGTCCTTGTTTTCCGACGGTGTACGCCCGCCCAGCCCGGGGTTCACGACCTGGTATTCGAGCGCCCAGGAATTGTTGGTGCGTCGGTAGATAGAGACCGAGTTGGAATAGTAGTCGTCCCTCGTGGCGCGGAACGGCATCGTGACCATCAGCGTGTTGCCGTCCTGGCTCAGCGCCAGCGCGCCGCTGGTGCTGTACGGGTCGATACCGACGTTGTGCAAACCCGGCGTCGTGCTGGACGGAAAGATCCGCGCCTGCTGCCGCCATCGGCCCGCGATCTTCGTGAAGACGTAGAACGGCGCGGCCCGGCTGCTACCGACCGGCTCTTCACGCGACAGCACCGCGAAGGTGTTGCCGTCCTCGGCGAGCGCGACCCGGTGGCCGAAGTTGCCCTCCGGGTTGGCAACCGCGGGTTTGAAGTAACCGATCGTGTCCTGCATCAGCGACTTGATCGCGACCTCCGGTCGCCCCTCGCTGCAGGAGCCCTGACTGTTGCAGGCGGTGACGCCGTAGCTCCACCGGTCCCAGTCGAACAGGTGCGCGGAAATGTTGTTGGTGGCCGCGGTCTTGGCCGGCGACAGCGTGAAGAAAACCGTGGTCGATCCGGGGGCGTGGAACAGCAGTTGATAGTAGGCCGCGTTCGGTACCGGGTCCCAGTCGAACTTGAGCTGCTTGGTGTCACCCCAGGCGGTGACCTCCGGCGCAGCCATCTGTGAATGGGCGACGGGCGCAAGAATGGCGGCGCACGCGGCCAAGGCTCCGGCGGCGCGCCGCGCTAGGAAGGTGAAAACGGACATCGCGACTCCCCATGCAGTACGCGCCGGACGGCGCGTTTGCCATGGACTGAGCAATTTGCGCGCCATCGACACCGCTGCCCGGCTAAGCGATCCCGGCTGGCCACGGCCAAGTGCATGGCCCCACATGCTTTCGCCTTGCGGGGCGGAAAAGGACTACACGCGTCGGTGGTGTCGATGAATGGACGACGCCCGAAGCATCCCCTGCTGAATCGCCAGCCTTCGACCGGCGCCGGACTGGCTTGCAGGAATTGCCGGCGTCGATGCCGCTGACTACAAGTGCTGCGGACGGCGGCGCAGCTCCCTCCCGGCACCCCCGGTCTAACAACCTGCCGGTTCAGCCACGCGGCGCCTGCCCGCGGCAGCGAGGTGTCGTTGCGGTTGCCGTCGATGCCGGTCAAACCCGGCCATCGCGGCGAGCTGGTCGACGTTCGGTTTGACCACGCGCGGCAACCGCGGGCCGCTGCTGGTCGCCAGGCCGGACGTTGCGAACTACCAGCGCACCAGCCCCATCCAGGAGGTCAGCAGGATCAGGCAGCCGAACACGATGCGATACCAGGCGAACGCGGCGAACGAATGCCGGCTGATCCAGCGCAGCAGTAGTTTGGTGGCGGCGAGCGCGCTGGCGAACGACACCAGGCAGCTGACCAGCAGCGGCGTCACGTCGGAGGTGGCGAGCTCGGCGCGCGCCTTCCACAGATCGTGCGCGGTCGCCCCGAGCAGCACCGGGATGGCGACGAAGAAGGAGAACTCGGCGGCGGTGCGGCGCGAGAAGCCGCTCAGCAGGCCACCGATGATGGTGGCGCCCGAGCGGCTGGTGCCGGGGATCAGTGCCAGCGCCTGGAAGGCGCCCAGCTTGAGCGCGTCGACGGGCCGAAGGTCGTCCACGGACTGGATGCGCTCGACGTGCCTGCGTCGTTCCGCCCAGAGGATGATCACGCCGCCGATCACCAGAGCGAGCGCCACCGGCACGGGCTTGAACAGCAGCTCCTTGATCTGCTTCTCGAACAGCAGTCCCAGTATCGCGAGCGGCAGCGCGGCGATGACCAGGTTCAGCACGAAGCGACGCGAATTCGCGTCGTTGTGCAGCGAGAACGCGGTGCCGAGGAGCCTGGCGCGGAATTCCCAGCACACAGCCAGGATCGCGGCGCCCTGGATGATGATGAGCTGGCGGTCGACCATGTCGCCGTGCAGCCCGAGCAGATCGCCCACGAGGATGAGGTGGCCAGTGCTCGAGACCGGCAGGAATTCGGTGATGCCTTCGACCAGGCCGAGGATGATCGCTTCGAGGATGGACATTGATGCTCTTCGCGGAACAGGCGCGCGAGTTTACCCAAGGCCGCGGCGGGTCATGGAAGCTTCGCTGTCGGACGGCGCCCCGAGCCCACGCTTGGCGGCGCTCATGCCGAACCCTGCAATTGTTCAATGGCGGCAAGTCGCCGCTTGCGCAGCTCCTCGCCGATCTGCGGGCCTGTGAGACCCGCGCGTTCCTCCGCGCTCAGTACCACCGCGGCCACGCGTTCGCGCGCCGCGGTGAAGAATTCGCGCTGTGGATAGGGACGTTCCTCGAAACCGGTGCGGCCGCGCGCATCCGCCTCGCATGCCAGCAGGAAATCGCCGAAGCGCTCCGGGCGGCGCAGCGCGTCGCAACTCTCGAGCACCTTGAGCACGGTCGCGGCGCGCAGCTCGGCGGCGCGATGCACGTGCGTGTGGTAGCGCGCGGCGATCACCGCGAGCTCCCGGAAATGGCTCGGCACTCGCAGCCGCGCGCACAACTGCTCGACCAGCGCGACGCCGGCATCCTCGTGGCCATAGTGCGAGGGCAGGGTCTCGGGCGGCGTGCTGGCCTTGCCCAGGTCATGCATCAGCACCGCGAAGCGCACGGTGGTGCCACCGCCGAGGCGCACGGCCTGGCGCAGCGCCAACAACTGGTGCACGCCGGTGTCGACTTCCGGGTGCCACTTCGCGGGCTGTGGCACGCCAAACAAGGCGTCGATCTCGGGGTAGACCACTTTCAGCGCGCCGCACTCGCGCAGCACGCTGATGAACACATCGGGGCGCGGCTCGGCCAGTGCCTTCTCGGTCTCCGTCCACACGCGCTCGGCCACCAGCGCGCCGGCTTCGCCGTC
>DASSRK010000034.1:0-103073 GCA_035701825.1 Steroidobacteraceae bacterium | reverse complement strand
GGCTGCCGATGCCGTTCATGAGCGGGTCCGGTCGCACCTGGGTCATCTGGTTCCAGCCCATGTGCGGCACCGGCTTGCCGCGCTCGGCCTTGAGCTTGCCGATGGAGCCGGGGATCACGCCCAGGCAATTGGCCGGGCCTTCCTCGGAGCGCTCGAACAGGATCTGCATGCCGAGGCAGATGCCCAGCAGAGGTTGTTTGAGCTGCGGGATCAGCTGATCGAGGCCCGACATGCGCAGGCGCGACATGGCGTCGTGGGCCGAGCCCACGCCCGGCAGCAGTACGCGTGGCGCGCGGCGGATGATTTCCGGGTCGCTGCTCACGGTAGACTCCGCGCCAAGGCGCGACAAGGCCGCGCGCAGGCTCGCGATGTTGGCGCCGCCGCTGTCGATGATGACGACGCTCACAGCAGTCCCTTGGTGGTGGGCAGCTCGTCGCCCTCGCGCCGGAAGGCCTGGCGCAGCGCGCGGCCGGTGCCCTTGAAGCAGGCTTCGATCATGTGATGGGTGTTCTCACCGGTGATGGTGACATGGATCGCGGCCTTGAGGCTCTCGGCCAGCGACTTGAAGAAGTGCGGCACGAGCTCGGTCGGCAATCCGCCGACGGCCTCGCGCGCGAACTTGCCCTCGAAGACGCCGTAGGCACGCCCCGAGAGATCGATGGCCACGCGCACCTGCGCTTCGTCCATCGGCAGCACGAAGCCATAGCGCGCGATGCCGGCCTTGTCGCCGAGCGCCTTGCGCAGTGCCTCGCCGAGGGCGAGCGCGCAGTCCTCGACGGTGTGGTGCTCGTCGATCTGCAGGTCGCCGTTGCAGTTGAGGTTGAGCGCGAAGCCGCCGTGCTTGGCGATCTGCTCCAGCATGTGATCGAAGAACCCGATGCCGGTGACCACCTTGATGGGAGCGGTGGCGTCGAGGTTGACCGCCACGTCGATGTCGGTCTCCCGGGTCTTGCGCTTGACGCTCGCGCGCCGCTCGGTGAGCGTGCGCAGGATCGCCGGCCAGGTTTCCGACGCGTCGCCGTGCCGCCGCACACGCAGGCCGCGCACGCCGAGATTGCGCGCGAATTCGAGGTCGGTGTCGCGGTCGCCGATCACGGCGCTGGACCCGAGATCCACTCCCTGGTCGCGCACGAAGGATTCCACCAGCTTCACCTTGGGCTTGCGGCAGTCGCAGCCGTCGCCCTTGCGATGCGGACAGACGAACACGGCGTCGAACTCGATGCCCTGCGAGCTGAAGGCATCGAGCATGAACTGGTGCGGCACGTCGAACGCCGCCTGCGGAAAGCTCGCGGTGCCGAGGCCATCCTGGTTGGTGACCATGGCGAGCCTGAATCCGGCGGCCCGTGCCTGGCGCAGGGCCTCGAACACGCCCGGCATGAAGCGGATCTTCTCGATGGAGTCGACCTGCTCGTCGGGCGGCTCCTCGATGAGCGTGCCATCGCGGTCGACGAAAAGGACTTTGGCGCTCAAGCGAAGCTCCGGATGAGACGATCGTTCTGCTCGATGCTGCCCACCGAGATGCGCAGCGATCGCGGCGACACGCTGCGCATGTCGCGGATGATGAGTCTTGCACGGCGCGCGGCGTCCAGCGCGCCTTGCGCGTCACGAAAATCGGTCAACAGGAAATTCGCGACGCTCGGCCAGACCTTGACGACGGCGGGACTGGCCGCCAGGGCCTGCGCCAGGCGCGCGCGCTCGGCCCGCACCTGCGCGACGCGCTCGCGCTGGATGGCGAGTTGCGGCGATGACAGCGTGGCGAACACCGCCTCGATGGTGAGCTGCGGGATCGAATAGGGCGGGATCACCTTGGCGAGCAACGCGACGATCGCCGGGCTCGCGATCAAGGAGCCGACGCGCGCGCCGGCGAGCCCGAAGGCCTTGGACAGCGTGCGCAGCACCACGAGGTTGGGGTACATCGCCAGCGAGCCGGCCAAGGACGCAGCGCCGGAGAATTCGATGTAGGCCTCGTCGACCACCACCAGCGCCTTGCCCGCGAGCGCCACGAGGAGCCGCGTGATCGCGGCGGGGTCGAGGGCATTGCCGGTGGGATTGTTGGGCGTGCACAGGAACACGATCCGCGTGCGCGCATCGCAGGCGGCGAGCACGGCGTCGACGTCGAGCGCGAACCCGCGCTCGGCGGGCAGCGGTACTTCGCGCACCTCGGCCCCCTGGATGCGCGCGGCCACCGCGTACATGCCGAAGGTGGGCGGACAGACGATCACGTTGTCGACGCCCGCGCGGCAAAACCCGCGCACCACGAGGTCGATGGACTCGTCGCTGCCGCGGCCGGGCAGGAGTTGATCGGGCTTCACCCCATAGAGGCCGGCCAGCAGTGCGGTGAGCTCGTGCGGGTGAGGTTCGGGATATCGATTGAGGCCCGCGCGCGAGCGATCGGTCTCGGCACGCCACGGCAGTTCGTTCGCGTGCAGGCGCTCGAGCGACGGATCCCAGCTGGCGTGCGAGTAGGGCTGGAGCGCGATGATCTCGGGGCGCGCCAGCGCGAGGATGTCGCTCATGCGGGCTCCCGGGCGGCCAGCGCCTCGAGGCGCACGCGCACCGCGTTGCCGTGCCCATCCAGTCCTTCCAGGCTGGACAGCGCGATGGCCGTCGGCCCGAGGTCGCGCAGGCCGGCCGCGCTCAGTTCCTGCACGGTGATGCGCTTCTGGAAGTCATGCAGCGACACGCCGCTGTAGCTGCGCGCGAAGCCGAAGGTCGGCAGCACGTGGTTGGTGCCCGAGCAGTAATCGCCCATGGACTCCGGCGACCAGGCGCCGATGAACACCGAGCCTGCGCACTCGACGCGCGGCAGCAGCGCGCGCGCCTCGCGCGTCTGGATGATCAGGTGCTCCGGGGCGTATTCGTTGGACACGGCGAGCGCGGTGTCGAGGTCGGGCACGACGATGGCGCGGCTGTGGCGCATCGACTCGTTGACGATCTGCAGGCGGCTGAGCGACTGGGCCTGGGCGGCAGCCTCGCGTTCGACGGCGCGCGCCAGCTCCATCGAAGTGGTCACCAGGATCACCTGCGCGACGGTGTCGTGCTCGGCCTGCGCCAGCAGGTCCGCGGCAACGAAGCGCGGATCGGCGCTCTCGTCGGCGATCACCAGCACTTCGGACGGGCCCGCCGGAAGGTCGATGGCGGCGCCGGCGGGGTCGGCGGCCACGATCTGCTTGGCGGCCGTGACCCAGGTGCTGCCGGGCCCGAAGATCTTGTCGACCTTGCGCACGCTCTCCGTGCCGAAGGCCAGGGCCGCGATGGCCTGCGCGCCGCCCATCTTGTAGACCGTATCGATGCCGCACAGCTGCGCGGCCACCAGCACCGCGGCGTGCACGCGGCCCTGCGCGTCCGGCGAGCACGCGATGGCGCGCGCTGGACATCCGGCGACCCTGGCGGGCACCGCCAGCATGATGGCCGTGGACGGCAGCGGCGCGGAGCCCGCGGGCACGTAGAGCCCGACGCTGGCCACCGGGCGCGTGACGCGCTCGCAGATGACGCCGGGCATGGTCTCCACGCTGAGCGGCGCCGACTGCTGCGCCTCGTGGAAGCGCGTGACGTTCTCCACGGCGCGCTCGAGCGCGGCGATCTGCGTGCCGGCGAGGCTGGCGCGCGCTTCCTCGAATTCCCGCGCGCCGACCCGCAGCTGATCGACCTCGGCGCCGCCGAACTTCTGCGTGTACTGGCGCACCACGGCGTCACCGCCGGCCCGCACCCGCGCGATGATGTCGGCCACCTGCGCGTGCACGTCGGCGCGCGCCCCGGCGGCCGGGCGGGCGAGCGCGGCGCGCCGCGCCGCGGTAGTCGAATTGGTCCAGTCGAGCAGTTGCATCAGACGAGCATCTTTTCCACGGGCAACACCAGCAACGCGCTGGCGCCGGCCTTCTTGAGGCTCTCGAGGGTTTCCCAGAACACGTTCTCGCGGCACACGGCGTGGATCGCGATCTTGTCGTTCGAGCCTTCGAGCGGAATGATGGTCGGCGACTCGCTGCCGGGCAGCAGCCGCCGGATCTCGGGCAGCGCCGAGCGCGGCGCGTGCAGCATGATGTACTTGCTCTCGCGCACCTGCTGCACGCCGTCGATGCGCATCAAGAGGCGGTCGACCCATTCCTGCTTCGGATCCGGTAGTTTGACCGGCGTCTGGATGAGCAGCGCCTGGCTCTCGAGCACCGTCTCGACTTCGCGCAGGTGGTTGGCCTGCAGCGTCGAACCGGTCGACACGAGGTCACAGATGAGGTCGGCGCGCCCGAGCCGCGGCGCGATCTCGACCGCGCCGGAGAGCGTGACGATCTCGGCGCTGACATTGCGCTCCCTGAGGTGGCGCTCGAGCGTGTACGGGTAGGTGGTCGCGATGCGCTTGCCATCGAGCGACCGGGCGTTCTCGTACGTGAAGCCTTCGGGCACGGCCAGCGACAGGCGGCAGCGGCCGAAATCCAGCGTGCGCAGCTCGGTGAAGCTCGGCGCGTGGCCGCGCGCGGCGAGTTCCAGGCGCTTTTCCTCGAGCACGTTGCGCCCGACCAGGCCGAGATCGCAGACGTCCTCCTGCACCAGGTCGGGGATGTCGTCGTCGCGCACGAACAGCACGTCGAGCGGCATGTTCTCGCCGAAGCCCATGAGCTGGTCACGGCCGCGCGACAGCTTCAGGCCGCAGCTCTTGAGGATCTCCAGGCACGGATCCGTGAGCCTGCCTGATTTCTGCACGGCGAGCTTGAGGCGCTGGTCTTTGTCGTTGGGTTTCATGTGTGTCGTTGCTGGCGATTGGCGGCGAGCGCGTAGCCGCCGTTGCCGTCGGCGAGGTAGCGCGCCACGCGGCCGATGGTGGTGACGCTGACGCCGGTCAGCCGGTGGATCTCGCGGTAGGGCAGGCCCTTCTGCAGCCACTCGACCACCGCCCAGCGGTCGGCGAGGGCCTGCAGCTCCGCCGGGGTGCACAGGTCGCGGAAGAAGGCGCGGCACTCGTCGACGGTCTTGAGCGTCAGCACGGCGGCGAACAGGCTGCGCTCCGAGAGCGCCTCCTGCCGGGCGGTGACATTGCGATGCTGCTTCATGGCCTAATGTACTAACGCGTTAATACAGTGGCGCATTAGACGTGCCCGGCGGCGGAAAAGCAAGCGCAATGTCTTGCAGTCGCGAGACCCGCCTCATAGAATCCGCGCCACTCATCGAGACCGGCTGAGGGATGGGCCCAGTGAAGCCGGGGCAACCGCCGCCAAGCGGAAAGGTGCCAACTCCTGCGGATGCGACCGGTGCCAAGGCATTTGTCAGATTCCGGCAGATGAGCCAGCCGTCGCGCCCTTGCCAGGACGCGCGGATGCCGTGCACCGCGCACGGCGGCTCGTTCGAGTGCCCGCTGAGTGTGCAACGGAGCATTCGATGAGCAACGATCAACCGATTTCCCGCAGCGGCGAGGGCGTGACGGCCACGTCACAGCCGCACGCGCAGGTGCGCGAAGGCGTGCTGGCGGTACCGGGCGAACTCAATCTGCATTTCGGCGGAAGGCTCGAGGGCGTTTCCCTGGCCTGGCGCCTCACGGGTCCCGCGGGCGCGCCGGTGGTGGTGGCGCTCGGCGGCATCTCCGCGTCGCGCCGCGTGTGGTTGCCGGACGAGCCGCGCGGCGGCTGGTGGCACGAAGTCGTGGGGCCCGGCCTCGCGCTCGACACCCAGCGCTTCCGCATCCTGAGCTTCGACTATCTCGGCGCCAGCGCCGATTCGACCGGGCCGCGCGACGGCGCGGCGTTTCCCACCGTGTCGGCCTACGACCAGGCGGAGCTGCTGCTGCGCCTCATCAACCATCTCGGGATTTCGTCGCTGCGCGCCGTCGCCGGGGCGTCTTACGGCGGCATGGTCGCGCTGGCTTTTGGCGAGCGCTACCCGGATCGCGTCGCGCGCCTGCTGGTGATCAGCGCGGCGGATCGCGCGCATCCGATGGCGAGCGCCTGGCGCGTGGTGCAGCGGCGCATCGTCAGGTTCGCGCTCGAGTCCGGCGATCCTGCCAAGGGTCTCGAGCTCGCGCGCGCGCTCGCCATGGCGACGTATCGCAGCCCCGAGGAATTCGCGGCGCGCTTCGGTGGCGCGGCCCGCCGCCAGGACGACGGCAGCTTCACGCTGCCGGTCGAGGAATACCTGTTCGCGCGCGGCGCGGAATACGCCAGGAGCTATCGCCCGGAATCCTTCGTGTGCCTGTCCGAGTCGATCGACCTGCATCGCGTCGATGCGGCGCGCATCTTCGCGCCAGTCACGGCCGTGGCGGTGCGCGAGGACCAGCTGGTGCCGCTCGCCGACATGCGCGCGATGGTCGCGCGCCTGCCGAATGCCGAGCTGCACGAGATCTCGTCGGTGTACGGGCACGACGCCTTCTTGAAAGAGAACCGGCGCCTCGCGCCGATTTTCGCCTCTGTGTTGAACGAACAAGCCTGAGAAATTTGGGGAATATCCGGATGACGAAGTTGAGCCAGGACACCCGCGCGGTGCGCGCGGGCCTCGAAAATTGCGATGTCACGGGTGCCGTGGTGCCACCGTTGCATCTCTCGTCGACGTACGCGTTCCGCGCCTTCGGCGACAAGCGCAAGTACGACTACAGCCGCTCGGGTAACCCGACGCGCGACCTGCTGGCCGAGGCGCTGGCGGACCTCGAGGGCGGCGCGGGCGCGGTCATCACCGGTTCGGGCATGGGTGCGATCACGTTGGTCGGCCACCTGCTGCCGGTCGGTGCGCGCGTGGTGGCGCCGCACGACTGTTACGGCGGCACGTTCCGCCTGCTGACCGCGTGGAACAAGCGTGGCGAGCTGAACGTGGATTTCGTCGACTTCGGCAATGCCGCCGCGGTGGACGCGGCGCTGTCGAAGCCGGCGGCGCTGGTGTGGATCGAGACGCCCAGCAACCCGCTGTTGCGCATCACCGACATCGCCGACATCGCGCGGCGCGCGCATGCGCACGGCGCCATCGTCGTGGCGGACAACACCTTCCTGTCGCCGGGCTGGCAGCGGCCGCTGGAGCTGGGCGCCGACATCGTCGTGCACTCGACCACCAAGTACATCAACGGCCACAGCGACGTGGTGGGCGGGGCGGTCATCGCGAAGACGAAGGAGCTCGCCGAACAGTTGGGCTGGTGGGGTAATTGCCTGGGACTCACGGGCTCGGCCTTCGACAGCTTCCTCACGCTGCGCGGCCTGCGCACCCTGCACGTGCGCCTGCGCGAGCATGGCCGCAATGCGCAGGCCGTGGCCGAATACCTGGCGAAGCAGAAGAACGTGAAGCGCGTCTATTACCCGGGGCTGCCCGGCCATCCGGGTCACGACGTCGCGAAGCGCCAGCAGAGCGGCTTCGGCGCCATCGTCACGCTGGAAGTGGCGGGCGGCGTCGACGGCGCGAAGCGCTTTTCCGAGGCGCTCGAGCTGTTCTCGCTGGCGGAGTCGCTGGGCGGAGTCGAGAGCCTGGTCGCGCATCCGGCGACCATGACCCACGCCGCCATGGCGCCCGAGGCGCGCGCGGCCGCGGGCCTGGTCGACGGGCTGCTGCGCCTGTCGATCGGCATCGAATCCACCGAGGACCTGCTCGCGGACCTGTCGAACGGCGTGAAGTCGCTCGGCTAGTCAGTCCGGCGATTCAATCGGCGATCTCGCCGCAGGTGGCGTTCAGCACCGCGGCGGTGACCGGGCTCGCGCGGTCCGAAGCCATGAGCACCGCGGCGTTCGCGATCTCGGCCATCCGCGGCATGCGCCGGAGCATGGTCTTCTCGGCGATGCGCGCTTCGAAGGCCTGGCGCGAAATTCCCGCGGCGCGCGCGTGTTCGGCGATGGCCGCGGTGACGCCCGGCGCGTCCGGCGAACCGGAGGAACGCAGCGTCACGCAGCGGATTCCCGCCGGCCCGAGTTCGATGGCGAGCTGGCGCCACAGGCCTTCGATGGCCGCGCAGGCGACGCCGAATCCACCGCTGCCCAGGTACGGCTTGCGGGCCACCTGGGCCGTCAACGCCAGCAGCACGCCGCTGCCGTTGGCCTGCATGTGTCGCGCGGCCGCGGTGGCGGTGATGAAGTGCGTGCGCATCGCGGTATCGATGGCAACGGCGAATCCGGGCTGGGACATCGCGGTCAGTGGTTGTCCCTGCTCGCCGCCGAGCCCGATCAGGTTGAAGGAGATGTCGACGCCGCCCGCCGTGCGAACGATCTCGCCGAGGTGTTGCTCGACTTCGCCGCGATCCAGCGCGTCCACCCGGGCCGCGCTTGCGACCGCGCCCGTTTGCCTCAGCTCGCTTTCCAGGGCCTTGATGTTCTCGAGCGTGCGCCCCGCCAGGAACACCTGGGCACCCTCGCGGGCGAAGGCGCGCGACACCGCGCCACCCATGGCACCCGCCGCGCCGTACACCACGGCCCGTTTGCCGGCCAGCAGGCCGGGGCGCGGCGCATCGGACCTGGTGCTTGTCGGCTGGGCGGCGAAGGGCAGGGCGACCGCCGCGCCTGTGGCGATGAATTCACGGCGTGAGGCGGCGTCCATGGCGCTCACGGACGGGCCGGTGGGATCAAGCGCCCGCCGGGTATCCGCGCGACGCGCTCTTCACGGCTGGTGATGCGATGCATTCGGCCTCCAGGCAGGTGTGGCTGCGAGTTGGTCGAATGGGCCAGCGGCATTTCGACATGCCGGGCCCGCGGGGATCAGCCCAAGGCGGCGAGGATGGCTTCGCCCATGGCGCGGGTCGACAGTGCCTGGCGCCCCTTTTCGACGAAGTCGGCCGTCCGGGCGCCGTCCTCGATGGCCCTGGAAACCGCCGCTTCGACGGCCCGGGCTTCCGTCTCGAGGCCCAGCGAATGCCGCAGCAGCAACGCGACACTGAGGATGGTGCCGATCGGGTTGGCGATGCCCTTGCCCGCGATGTCCGGTGCCGAGCCGTGGATGGGCTCATAGAGCCCGCGGCGGCCATCGCCGATCGAAGCCGACGGCAGCAGGCCGAGCGAGCTCGCCAGCATGGCGCCTTCGTCGGTGAGGATGTCGCCGAACATGTTCTCGGTGAGCAGCACGTCGTAGTCGCGCGGCCGGCGGATCAGGTGCATGGCGGTGGAATCGACCAGCGCGTGCTCGAGGCTCACGCCCGGGAATTCGCTGCGGATGACGCGCTCGGCGACCTCGCGCCACAGGCGTGAAGTCTCGAGCACGTTGGCCTTGTCGACCGAGACGACCTTCTGGTTGCGCGCCTGCGCAAGGCGACCCGCGACTCGCGTGATGCGCTCGATCTCGGCGGTCGAATAGCTGCACAGGTCGGTGGCCAGCGTGGCGGTACGGGTCTTCTCGCCGAAATAGATGCCGCCCGTGAGCTCGCGCACGAACACCAGGTCCACGCCATCGAGGACCTCGGGCTTCAGCGTCGAGGTGTCACGCAGCGCTGGATGCAGCTTGATGGGCCGCAGGTTGGCGTACAGGCCGAGCTCGCGCCGGATGCGCAGCAATCCCTGTTCGGGACGGACCGGGGAGGAGGGTCCCCACTTCGGCCCGCCGATCGCGCCCAGCAACACGGCATCGGCCGCGAGGCAGGCGTCGAGGGTTTGCTTCGGCAGCGGATCGCCCGTCAGATCGATGGCGGCGCCGCCAAACGGCGCGGCCTGCATCGTGAACTCATGGCCGAACTTCACGGCGACGCGCTCCAGCACGCGCACGCCTTCCGCGACGACTTCCGGGCCGATGCCATCGCCCGCGATGACGGCAATGCCTGCCTTCATCGATGCGCTTGCTCGTATCTAGAAATCGCGTCGCTCTTCGAGAGCAGGTAGCCCAGTTCGTCGACGCCGTTCAGCAGGCAGTAGCGCGCGAAGCCTTCGAGCGGAAAATTCACCGTGGTGCCGTCGGGCAGCGCCAGCGTCGACTGCTCCACGTCGATGGTGATCTCGGCCTGCGGATGGGACAGCAGCCAGGCGTGCGTCTGCTCGTCGACCAGCACCGGCACCAGCCCGTTCTTGAGGCTGTTGGTGCGGAAGATGTCCGCGAACTCGGTGCTCACCACCGCGGCGATGCCGAAATCCTGCAGCGCCCACGCCGCGTGCTCGCGCGACGAGCCGCAGCCGATGTTGCGGCCGGCGACCAGGATCTGCGCGCCTTGCGCCTCGGGCTTGTTGAGCGCGAAGTCGGGGCGGGGATTGCCGGCGGCGTCGTAGCGCCAGTCGGCGAACAGGTTCTTGCCGAATCCGGCGCGCGACGTCGAAGTGAGGAAACGCGCCGGGATGATCTGGTCGGTGTCGATGTTGCTGGTCGGCAGCACGACGGTGCGGGAACGAATGGTCTTTACGGCTGGCATGGTGGTCAGTTCGTGAACTCGCGCGGGTCGGTGACGCGGCCGCGGATGGCCGAAGCGGCCGCGGTCTCGGGGCTGGCGAGCAGCGTGCGCGCGCCGACTCCCTGGCGTCCTTCGAAGTTGCGATTGCTGGTGCTGATCGAATAGTGCCCGTTCGGCACCAGGTCGCCGTTCATGCCCAGGCACATCGAGCAGCCGCTCTCGCGCCATTCGGCGCCGGCGTCGAGGAACACGCGATCGAGGCCCTCGGCCTCGGCGGCGCGCTTGACGGTCTGCGATCCGGGGACCACGAGCATCTTCACGCCTTGCGCGAGCTTGTGTCCGCGCAGCACGCGGGCCGCGTTGCGCAGGTCCGAGAGCCGGCCATTGGTGCAGCTGCCGACGAAGACGTTCTGCACGGGGACTTCGGAAATGATCTGCCCGGCGGCGAGACCCATGTAGGCCAGCGCCTTTTCGAACACCGCGTCGCCGTGCGCGGGCACGCTGCCCGTGACCGGCGCCACCATCCCGGGATGCGTGCCGTAGGTGACCATGGGGACGAGCCCCGCGGCGTCGATGTCGACGCTGCGATCGAAGTTCGCGCCCGCATCCGTCGGCAGCTTCTTCCAGCGCTCGAGCGCGGCTTCCCAGGCAGCGCCCTTGGGCGCGCGCGGCGTGTCCTGCAGGTAGGCGAAGGTGGTGGCGTCGGGCGCGATCATGCCGGCGCGCGCGCCGGCCTCGATGGACATGTTGCAGATGGTCATGCGCTCGTCCATCGACATGGCCGAGATGCAATCGCCGCGGTACTCGAGCACGTAGCCCGTGCCCCCGGACACGCCGATCCTGCCGATGATGGCGAGGATCAGGTCCTTGGCGGTCACGCCCGCGGGCAGCTTGTTCCGCACGTTGATCGCGAAGGTCTTCGGGCGCCGCTGCAGCAGGCACTGCGTGGCGAGCACGTGGCCCACCTCGGTGGTGCCGATGCCGAAGGCGAGGGCGCCGAAGGCGCCGTGCGTGGAGGTGTGCGAGTCGCCGCAGACGATGGTCTTGCCGGGCTGCGTGAGCCCGAGCTCCGGCCCGATGATGTGCACGATGCCGCGCCGGCTGTCCTGCAGGTTGAAGAGCTCGACGCCGAACTCGCGCGCGTTTTCTTCCAGCTGCCTCACCTGCCTTGCGGCCGAGTCGACCGCGATCGGTACGCCGCCGAACACCTGCTCGGTGCGCGTGGGCGTGGAGTGATCCATGGTGGCGAGGGTCAGGTCGGGGCGGCGCAGCCTGAGGCCCCGCTTGCGCAGCTCGGTGTAGGCCTGCGGCGTGGTCACCTCGTGCGTGAGGTGCAGGTCGATGAACAGGATCGCGGGGGTTTCGGCGGTCTCCGGGACCACGACGTGGTCGTCCCAGACCTTTTCGAACATTGTTTTGGGTGCGGTACTCAAGCGGTTCTCGGTGCTAAGAATGGGGTCAGGCACCATCTTGCTGGACGCAAAATGGAGCCTGACCCCGCGCTAACTAGCCGGCTACTGCGGCGCGGGGGGCGTTCATGTCGACGTGGTCGAGCCAGCCCCACTTGTCCTCGATGCGGCCCTGCACGAGGGCGAAGTAGGCGGCCTGCAGCTTCGCGGTGATCGGGCCGCGCTTGCCGTTGCCGACCTGGATGGCGTCGACGGAGCGGATGGCCGCGACCTCGGTCGCGGTGCCCGTGAAGAACAGCTCGTCGGCGAGATAGAGCATCTCGCGCGGAATGGCGATCTCGCGCACCTCGAAGCCCATGTCCTTCGCCAGCGTCATCACCGTGTGGCGCGTGATGCCGTTGAGCAGCGAATGCGCCACCCCCGGCGTGTACAGCACGCCGTCCTTGACCACGAACAGGTTTTCGCCCGCGCCTTCGCTGACGGTGCCGTCGGTCGACAGGCCGATGCCCTCGACGAAACCGAGCCGCTTGGCCTCGAGGCCGATCAGCTGGCTGGAGAGGTAGTTGCCGCCGGCCTTGGCCATGGCGGGAATGGTGTTGGGCGCCACGCGCTGCCACGAGGACACGCACACATCGACGCCTTCGTCCTCGGCGGCGCCGAGATACCGGGCCCATTCCCAGGCCGCGACCGCCACTTCGACCGGCGGATCGATCTTCGGCACCACGCCGGCTTCGCCGTAGCCACGGAAGGCCACCGGGCGCAGGTAGGCGCCGCGCGCCAGGCCGTTCTGCGCGATGACCTCGCGCTGCGCGTGGTTGAGCTGCTCCTCGGTGAAGGGGATGTTGATGCGGTAGATCCTGGCGGAGTCGAACAGGCGCCTGGTGTGGTCGCGCAGGCGGAAGATCGCCGGGCCGCGCGGCGTCTCGTAGGCGCGCACGCCTTCGAACACCGACGAGCCGTAGTGCAGCGCGTGCGACATCACGTGCACCGTGGCCTTCTCCCACGGGACCAGCTTGCCGTTGAACCAGATGTACTTCGTTGCGGGAATGGGCATGGAGACTCCGGAAATTAGTTAGACCACGGCCTGCGCGACACGCGGTGAGCCCGTGCGGGCTAGCGTGGCGGATGCGAGCTCGATGCGGTTGATCACTTCGAGGAAGGCCTGCGTTGCGGACTCGACGATGTTGGTACTGACGCTCGAGCCCCGGTAAGTGCGCTGATTGTACTCCACGTACACCAGCGACTCGCCCTGGGCATCCTCGCCGGCGGATACGCTGCGCACCTCGAACTTCCGCAATACGACATCCAGGCCCGTGGCGCGTTCGATGGCCTTGAGCGCGGCGTCCACCGGGCCGTCGCCCGTGGAACGCATCTCGATCTCGCGCCCGTCGCTGTGCCTGAGGCGCACGGTGGCCTCGGCCGTCCTGGCGCTGTCGAACGAGGTGCGCAGGTTGAGCAGCGACCACGGGCCGGTGGCCGAATGCTCGGCCTGCAGCACCAACGCCTCGATGTCGCCGTCGTACAGCTCCTTCTTCTTGTCGGCCAGCGTCTTGAATTCCTCGAAGACGCGCGCGAACTCGACGTCGTCGAGCTCGAAACCGAGTTCCTTGATGCGCTCGCGCAGCGCATGGCGACCGCTGTGCTTGCCCAGCACCAGCGCGGAGCGCGACAGGCCCACGTCCTGGGGCCGCATGATCTCGTAGGTCGAGTGATGCTTGAGCATGCCGTGCTGGTGGATGCCCGACTCGTGCGCGAACGCGTTCTCGCCCACGATGGCCTTGTTGCGCGGGATCGGCGTGCCGACGATGTTCGCCAGCATGCGCGAGGTCGGGTAGAGGCGGGTGGTGTTGATGCCGGTGTCGAGGTTGAAGAACGCGTCGCGCGTCTTCAGCGCCATCACGACTTCTTCCAGCGAGCAGTTGCCGGCGCGCTCGCCGATGCCGTTGATGGTGCACTCGATCTGGCGCGCGCCGGCGACCACGGCCGTGAGGCTGTTGGCCACGGCCATGCCGAGATCGTCATGGCAGTGCACCGACAGCCGGATCTTGTCGATGCCGCGCACGTTCTTGCGCAGGTAACGGAACAGCTCCGCGAATTCGTCCGGCACCGTGTAGCCCACGGTATCGGGGATGTTCACCGTGGTCGCGCCGGCTTCGATCACGGCTTCCACCACCTGGGTGAGGAAGTCGAGCTCGGTGCGCGAGGCGTCCTCGGGCGAGAATTCCACGTCCTCGCACAGGCTGCGCGCGAACTTCACGCCCTCGACCGCCGTGCGGATGATCTCTTCCTGCGCCATGTTCAGCTTGAACTGGCGATGGATCGCGCTGGTGGCGAGGAACACGTGGATGCGCTTGTGGGCCGCGGGCGCGATGGCCTTCGCCACCTGCGTGATGTCGTCGCGGTTGCAGCGCGCGAGGCCGCAGATGATCGGTCCCTGCACCTCGCGCGCCACCGCGTTGACACTCTCCCAGTCGCCGCGCGAGGCGGCCGGGAATCCCGCTTCGATGACGTCGACCCCGAGCTCCGCGAGCGCGCGCGCCACGCGGAGCTTTTCCGGCTGCGCCATGCTGCAGCCCGGCGATTGCTCGCCGTCGCGCAGCGTCGTGTCGAAGATCATTACGCGTTCGCGGGACATGGGGGTGACCTCTATCGGGGGTGATTAACGTCCTTGCTCCAGCCACGGCATGCGGGCGCGCAGCTCCTTGCCAACCTTCTCGATCGGGTGATCGAGGTCGGCCTGCATCAGGCGGTTGTATTCCTTGCGGCCGCCGTCGTTCTCCTTGATCCACTGCTTGACGAACTTGCCCTTCTGGATCTCCTTGAGGATCTTGCCCATCTCCTTCTTGGTCCTGTCGTTGACCACGCGCGGGCCGCGCGTGAGGTCGCCGTACTTGGCCGTGTCGGAGACGTACTTGTGCATCTTGGCGAGGCCGCCTTCATGCAGCAGGTCGACGATGAGCTTCAGCTCGTGGAGCACTTCGTAGTACGCGATCTCGGGCTGGTAGCCGGCTTCCACCAGCGTCTCGAAGCCCTTGAGAATGAGGTCGGAGGTGCCGCCGCAGAGCACGGCCTGTTCGCCGAACAGGTCGGTTTCGGTTTCTTCCGCGAACGTGGTTTCGAGCACGCCACCGCGCGTGCCGCCGATGCCATGGCCATAAGCGAGGGCCTTGGCGAACGCATTGCCGGTCGCGTCCTGGTAGACGGCGAGGAGCGACGGCACGCCACGGCCCTGCTGGTACTGGCGGCGCACGAGGTCACCGGGGCCCTTGGGCGCGATCAGCACCACGTCGAGATCCTTGCGCGGCTTGATCAGCTTGAAGTGGACGTTGAGACCGTGTGCGAAGAGCAGCGTGGCGCCTTTCTCGAGCGACTTCTCGACCTGCTTGTAGAGCTCGGCCTGCGCCAGGTCGGGGACCAGCATGGCCACCAGCGACGCACCCTTCACGGCCTCGACCGGCTCGGCCACCTTCAGGCCATCGCGCCTGGCCTTCTTCCAGCTGTCGCCGTTCTTGCGCACGCCGACCACCACGTCGTGGCCGCTGTCGGCGAGGTTGAGTGCATGCGCGCGCCCCTGGCTGCCATAACCCAGGATGGCGATCCGGGCCTTCTTGAGCGCCTTCTTGTCCACGTCTTTGCCCGAATACAGCTTCGTCATTGTCCGCTCCAGTTACATTTCCAAACGTTCATACGAAAAACCCCGCATCGGCTCTGGGGCCGGTGCGGGGTTTTTTGGTGATATCGCCTTGCTCTAAGGTTTTCGCTTCAGGCAGGCATCCCGCACCGGCTGTCGACCAGCGACAGCGGAAGGGGAAGGGATACGAGCACGAGGACGTCGGTCGCGAGGTTCGCGCCGCTGACGGTCACATCGTTGATGATCCGGGCCTGCATACAATGCGCGCGATAGCACCACAGGTGTTCGCCGATTGTCAACGACGAATACCTGTGATTGAGCGCGTAGGCCTTCGAATACCTTAAGCTTTTACTGTGAGCTCACATCTACTGAACGAGGCGGAAGCTTCCGGCGCGCGGCCCATCTGGCTGGTGGGCGAGCAGGGGCTGCGGCCCTGGCTCGAAATGCAGCCCGCCGCGGTCCGGTCCTGGGTCGCCGCGCAGGGTTTCCAGGCCGAAAAACACAAGCTGCTGGTCGTGCCGAGTGCCGGCGGCGACAGCATCGGGGGCGTGGTCGCGGGCCTCGGGCCGACGCCCGATCTCAGCGAACCCAGCATCTGGACATCGGCCGGCCTGCCGGACCGCCTGCCCCCGGGGCGCTATCGATTCGCCGGGACTTTCAGCGCAGTCGGCGCCACGCACCTGACGCTGGGCTGGGAATACGGCTCCTACCGCTTCACGCGCTATCGCAAGTCGGGCGCCGAATTGCCGGCGCTGGTCACGCCCGCGGGGGCGGACCTCGAATACGTGCGACTGGCCAGCCAGGCGCTCGGCGAGGCCCGCGACCTCATCAACACGCCAGCCAACGATCTCGGGCCGGCCGAGCTCGGCGAGGCGGTGCAGCGCCTCGCGCTGCAGCACGAAGCCGAGTGCCGGATCATCGTGGGCGAGGAGCTGCTGCGGCAGAACTATCCACTCATCTATGAGGTGGGCAAGGGCAGTGCACGCGAGCCGCGGTTGATCGACCTGCGCTGGGGCAGGCGCGGGCTGCCGCAGGTGACGCTGGTCGGCAAGGGCGTGTGTTTCGACACGGGCGGCCTCGACATCAAGCCTTCGAGCGGCATGATCCTCATGAAGAAGGACATGGGCGGCGCGGCGCTGGCGCTCGCGCTGGCGCGCATGCTCATGGATGCGGATGCGCCCGTGCAGTTGCGGCTGCTGATCCCGGCGGTGGAAAACAGCATCTCGGGCCGCTCGTACCGGCCGAGCGACGTGCTGCGTTCGCGCCAGGGTCTCACCGTGGAGGTCGGCAACACCGATGCCGAGGGACGCCTGGTGCTCGCCGACGCGCTCAGCGAGGCGGACCGCGAGGAACCTGCGCTGCTCATCGACCTCGCCACGCTCACCGGCGCGGCGCGCGTCGCGCTCGGCCCCGAGCTCCCGGCTATCTACTCGCTGCCCGGCGAGCTGGCGCAGGAGTTGCGCGAGATCGGCGAGCGCGAGTCGGATCCCATGTGGCCCATGCCCTTGTGGGCCGGGTACGACGACGACCTGGCGAGTCGTGTCGCCGATCTCAACAACGTCTCGAGCACGCCGTTCGCGGGCTCGATCATCGGCGCGCTGTTCCTCAAGCGTTTCGTCCAGCGCACCCGCAACTGGCTGCACGCCGACGTGTACGCGTGGAATGCGCGCGAGCGCCCGGGCCGGCCGATCGGCGCGGATCCGCACACGGTGCGCGCGCTCTACCGGCTGATACGCCAGCGCTTCGGTTGAGTCGATGGCGCTGAGGGCCGGGCGCAGCAAGCCGCCCGCCGAATCGCCGGCGGCCGAAGCGGCGTTCCGCCGCGAAGTCGCTTCCTGGGCGCTCATCGGTCTCACGCTCGGCCTGGTCGAGGGCGCCACGGCGGCCGTCATCATCAAGAAAACCTTCGCGGCGGCCGCCAGCCCGTGGATCGTCAACCTCGCCGTCGCCTTCGTGAGCGGCGCGCCCGCGCTGTCCAACGTGGTGAGCTTCGTGTGGGCGAACCTCGCGCACGGGCGCGCGCGCATCCGGCTCATGGTCTGGCTCCAGGCCACGTTCGCCATGCTGGTCGGATTGCTGGGCGTCGCGCCGCGCGCGCTCGGCGGCCTTGCATTCGCGGTGGCTTCCATCCTGATCGCTCGCGTGATCTGGACCGGCATCCTCACCGTGCGCGCGGCGGTGTGGAGCGCCAACTACCCGCGCCAGGCGATCGCCCGGTACACCGGGCGCATCGTCATCGTGAGCTCGGTGGCGGTGGCCCTCGCGGCGGCACTCGCGGCCTGGGTGCTGCAGACGGGTCACGTCGATTCACGCTGGCTGTTTGGCGCCGGCGCGGTGAGCGGATTGCTCGCGGCATGGCGCTATCGCGCCGCGCGCGTGCGGCGGGAGTTCGCCCTGTTGGCGGAGGAGACCGCCGCGGTCGGTCGCACCGAGCCCTTCAGCCTCGGCATGCTGTTCGAGATCCTCAGGAAGGATCCGCACTTCCGCGAGTACATGTTCTGGATGGGCGTGTTCGGCGGCGGCAACCTCATGCTGACGTCGCAGCTGGTGGTCATCTTCAGCGAGCACCTGCACCTGCCCGCCAGCCTGCAGATCGCGCTGCTGTCCGTGGTGCCGCTGCTCCTGCTGCCGCTGTTCGTGCCGTTCTGGGCACGCATGTTCGACGAGGGACACGTGGTCGAGTACCGCGCGCGCCAGGGCTGGGCGCTGGTCGCCGCGGTGGCGATCATCACCGCCGGCACCTGGCTGGCATTCCTGCCACTGCTGTGGAGCGGCGCGGTGGTGCTGGCCTTCGCCTACGCGGGCTCGAATCTCGGTTGGAATCTCGGGCACAATGACTTCGCGTCGATCGGCCGGGCGCAACACTACATGGGCGTGCACGTCACGCTCACCGGAGTGCGCGGTGCCATCGGGCCTCCCGCCGGGATCCTGATCTACCAATGGCTCGAGGCCATGAGGCCGGGCGCTGGCGTCTATTCGCTGGTCCTGCCGCTGGTGTTCGTCACCATCGGTGCGGCCGGGTTTTCACACATGCGGCGTGTCATGCGACGCGCCGCGTGATCGTCAATAGTTAGAGGAAACGGATGATGAGCAAGAAGAAGGCAGGGCAGAAGGCGGTGGACGAGCGCAGGTTCTCGCGCCTGGTGGTCGACGGCGCCAAGCAGACGCCGTCCCGCGCGATGCTGCGCGCCGTGGGATTCCAGGACGGCGATTTCCACAAGCCGCAGATCGGCGTGGCCTCCACCTGGGCCAACCTGACCCCCTGCAACATGCACATCAACGAGCTGGCGGCCCGCGCGGTGGCCGGCGCCGACGCGGCCGGCGGCAAGGGCGTGCTGTTCAACACCATCACGGTGTCCGACGGCATTTCGATGGGTTCACCCGGAATGCGTTATTCGCTCGTTTCACGGGAAGTGATCGCAGATTCCATCGAGACCGTGGTCGGCGCCGAGGGCTTCGACGGGTTCGTGGCCATTGGCGGGTGCGACAAGAACATTCCGGGCTGCGCGATAGCCATCGCGCGCCTGAACCGGCCGGCTGTGTTCGTGTACGGCGGCACCATCAAGCCCGGCGCCAAGCGCCGCGACATCGTCGCGGTGTTCGAAGCGGTGGGCGGGCACGCAGCGGGCCGCGTGTCCGACGAGGAGTTGCTCGAGGTGGAGCGCACCGCGATCCCGGGGCCGGGGAGCTGCGGGGGCATGTACACCGCCAACACCATGGCCTCGGCCATCGAGGCGCTGGGACTTTCGTTGCCCAACAGCTCCGCCCAGGAGGCCGTGGGCCAGACCAAGCTCGACGATTGCCGGCGCGCCGGCGAGGCCGTGGTCGAACTGGTGAAGGCGGGTATCACGCCATCCCGGATCCTGACGAAGAAGGCCTTCGAGAACGCGATCACCGTGACCATCGCTCTCGGCGGCAGCACCAACGCGGTGCTGCACCTGCTGGCCATCGCGCATGCCGCCAAGGTCAGATTGGGACTACAGGATTTCACGCGTATCGGTAAGCGCGTGCCGCTGCTGGCCGACGTGCGGCCCAGCGGCCGCTATTTAATGTCCGAACTCATTGCCATCGGTGGAATCCAGCCATTGATGAAGCGCCTGTTGGACGCGGGGCTGCTGCACGGGGACTGCCTCACCGTCACCGGCCGCACGCTCGCGGAGAACCTGCGCGACGTCGGCGATTATCCGCCGGGGCAGGACATCGTTCGTCCTCTCTCCGATCCCATCAAGAAGGACAGCCATCTTGTGGTGATGCACGGCAACCTCGCACCCGAAGGCGCAGTCGCGAAGATCTCCGGCAAGGAAGGCCTGCGCTTCTCCGGCGCGGCGCGCGTGTTCGACGGCGAGGAACGGGCCACCGCGGCGATCCTCGCGGGCCGGGTGAAGCCGGGCGATGTCGTGGTGATCCGGTACGAGGGTCCGCGCGGCGGACCTGGCATGCGCGAGATGCTGAGCCCGACTGGCGCGATCATGGGACGCGGCCTCGGCGACAAGGTCGCGCTGATCACTGACGGAAGATTCTCCGGCGGCAGTCATGGTTTCGTGGTTGGACATATCTCTCCGGAAGCCGCGCTCGGCGGGCCGATTGGCCTGCTTCGGGACGGCGACGCCATCTCGATTGATGCAGTGAAGCGAACGCTCGAGATCGATCTGAGCGCGGCCGAGCTGCGGAAACGCCGTGCGAAATGGAAGGCGCCGAAGCCTTACGCGACGAAAGGCGTGCTCGCGAAATACGCACGGAATGTGTCAAGCGCATCACTGGGTGCAGTGACCGACTGACAGTGAATACCTCGCTCACAATCCGTGTAGTGCCAAGCCGGTCGCACAGACAGTTGTTGTCAGGTCTTACGGCTGCGGGTACAGTTCGGCGGCTTTGGACCGGCACCGAAGCAAAAAACGTTATTCAGATGATCGAAGGCCATGCTCGCCAACAACGCGCAGGCCGGGGGACGGAGCGGTCAAGCGGTTGCGTTGGTAGGAAAGCTTGGGTACTTTCCGCCACCCGTTTGACGCACCGATAGTTTTTTTCACTCGCGACCACGGGAAAAAATGGCCGCCCAAGTACAAGACTCTGGTTTCTTCACACGCCGCGGCATCGTTGCCGTGTGCATCATTGGCTTTCACATCCTTGCGGCGTGGGGCCTCGCGTCAGGCCTCGCCAACAAGGTCATCCAGGTGCTCGCGCCTCCCATCGAGGCCGACATCGTGGACGAGGTGAAGAAGGAGGACGAGCCGCCGCCGCCTCCGCCGCCGGAAATGGAGCGCCCGCCGGTCGAAGTGCCTCCTCCGGAAGTGTCCATCGATCTGCCGATGGAGACCACGTCCACCGCCATCCAGGACGTGACCGACAAGCCGCCGCCGCCGGCCCCGCCGCCGCCGCCGCGCATTGCGGGTACGCCCGCGAAGATGACGCGTCCGGCCAACCCGGACGACTACTACCCGCCGGGATCGATTCGCCGCGAGGAGCAGGGCTCCCCGGTGGTCCAGGCATGCGTGGGTCCGAAGGGCCAATTGCTGCGCGAGCCGGTGGTTACCGATACTTCGGGTTTTCCTGACCTCGATATGGCCGCAATCAAGGTCGCGAAGGCAACGCGTTACGCCCCGGGCACCGATGCCGGGTCGGCGCTGCCGGAGTCCTGCATCAAGTTCAAGGTCAAGTTCGTTCTCAAGAACAACTAGCCATTTACGGTGATGCGGTGCTCACGGGCGCCGCATCGCATTTTTGTCATCGAGGAAATCATGGAAAACGCTGCTGATTCCGTTACTGTCGAAAACCCGTATGGCCTGACAGCCCTGTGGATGTCTGGCAATGCGGTCACCCGCGGCACACTGATCATTCTGGTGATCATGTCCGCCGTGTCCTGGTACATCATCTTCACCAAGCTCTGGGACCAGCGCCGTCTCAAGCAGGGCGCCAAGGTGGTCGAGAAGCAGTTCTGGAGCTCCGGTTCCCTGAAGGAAGCCGTGGACCGCCTGCCGAAGGACAACGACTTCCGCGCGGTTGCCGAAGACGGCCTGCGCGCCTCGGCTCACCACGAGGGCCGCCTGACGGATCGCATCGACCTGCACGAGTGGGTGACGATGTCTCTGCAGCGCTCGGTTGATTCCGTGAACAGCAAGATGAGCAACGGCCTCGCGTTCCTCGCCACCGTCGGTTCGACCGCCCCGTTCGTGGGTCTGTTCGGCACGGTGTGGGGCATTCTGCAAGCGCTCGTCGCCATCGGCGTCAGCGGCCAGGCCTCGATCGACAAGGTCGCCGGCCCCGTCGGTGAAGCGCTGATCATGACGGCCATCGGTCTGTTCGTCGCGGTGCCCGCGGTCATGGGTTACAACTGGCTGCTGCGCCGTAACAAGGGCATCAGCGAGAGCCTGCGCAACTTCGCTTCCGACCTGCATGCCTACCTGGTGGGCGGTGCCCGTGTGTCGCAGGGTGCGCCCGTCGCCGGCGTGAAGAAGTAAAGCCCGGGAGTCCCGGGTTCTACGTTTCACATCTGAGGTAACTGCAAATGGCGATGAGCGTAGGCGGCGGCGGTGAGGCAGACGACGCGAACTTCAACGCGGAGATCAACACGACTCCGCTGGTGGACATCATGCTCGTGCTGCTCATCATCTTCCTGATCACGGTACCCGTGATCCAGAAGATGGCGAACGTCGTGATTCCGAAAGCGGTGAACATTCCGACGCAGACGAAGCCGGAGAACATCACCATCTCCGTGGACAAGACCGGCCAGATCTACTGGAACGCGGGCTTGATCCAGGACAAGCAGGTGTTCTTCCAGCGCATCGTCGCGGAGGCCCGCAAGGTTCCGCAGCCGGAATTCCACATCCGTGGTGACAGGGAAGCCCGCTGGGAAGGCGTCGGCCGGGTCATCTTCAATCTGCAGCGTGGCGGCATCGTCAAGGTCGGTTTCATCACTGAACCCGATCGCGGCAGCATCCGCGTCACCCGCTGATCTTCTCGAGGTAGTTTTTCATGGCAATGAGTGTGGGTGGTGGTGGCGAAGGCTCACCGATGATGGAGATCAACACGACTCCGCTCATCGACGTGATGCTGGTGCTCATCATCGTGCTGATCATGTCGATCCCCGTCATGACGCACGCGACGAAACTCGACATGCCCCAGACCAACAATCCGCCGCCGCAAGTGCGTCCGGAGGTCATCCAGATCGATATCGACTTCGATGGCACGATCGTCTGGAACGGAACGCCGGTCATGGGCATACCGCAGCTGGAGAGTTTCTTCCGTTCGGAGCGTGACAAGGACCCGCAGCCCGAGATTCACCTGCGGCCGGATCGCCGGTCGCGCTACGAGGTGACCGCCCAGGTGATGGCGGCCGCGCAGCGCAATCACATGAAGAAAATGGGTTTCGTGAACACCGCGGAGTTCCGCGACTAACGAAAGCCATTGAAAGCATTGAGAAACTTTCCGCCGTACCGGGTACTCCAAATAACTGGATGACTTGACGGTGGGTTCGATGACACGAGCCGCGGTCTAAAAAACCGCGGCTCCTTTGTAAGGAGCATACGAAGTGTCTGCACGGTTGAATCTGGTCGTTGCCCTTGCTGCCCTCGGATTGTTCGCCGGCAGCGCTGACGTTCTCGCGAAGTCCAAGGACAAGGAAAAGGATGCCGGCGCAGTGGCCGCCACCAAGCCCGCGGTCAATCCGGCTTGCGGCACCGACAAGCTGACCAAGAAACTCGAGAAGTCCCTGGGCGCCGCACAGAAGGCGCAGGCCGCCAAGGACTTCAACGGCATGCTCACCCACGTCGCGGAGGCGGAAGCGGCGGGTCCGGAGACCGAGTACGACAAGTTCTGGATCCACGAACTGCGCGGCATCGCCAACGCCTATCTCAAGCAGAACGGGCCGGCGGTCACCGATCTCGAGGCGGCCTACCAGTCACCCTGCATGCCGGAAGGCGAAGAGAAATTCCGCCGCGAGAAGCTGATCATGCAGCTCTCCTACCAGGACAAGAACTACGACAAGGCGGTCGAGTACGGCTCGAAGGCCTGGAAGCCGGGCGGCGACACCGAAGTTGGCCTGTATCTCGGTAATGCCTACTACGTGAAGGACGATTTCGAAAACACCCGCAGGGTGATGAGCGACGTCGTCAAGACGATGGAAGAGAAGGGACAGACGCCCGATGAGCAGACCGTGCGCATCTGGCAAAGCGCCTGTATCGGCCTGAAGGACAACGCCTGCGTCGTCGACCTGCTCGAGAAGCTGGTGGTCACGCACCCCAAGCAGCAGTACTGGGAGCAGCTCGTCGACTCGATGCTGCGTCTCAGCAAGAACGACAGTACTTCGCTCAATGTCTGGCGCTTCGCCGACGGCGTCGACGCGATGTTCGACGGCACCAACTTCATCGAGATGGCCCAGCTCGCCATGGCGGCCGGCCTGCCGGGCGAGGCCGTGAGCATCCTCGACAAGGGCAACCAGAAGGGCGTGTTCACCACGGAACGCGACAAGGAACATGCGGGCCGCATCCTGGCGGACGCGAAGCAGGCCGTGACCCTCGACAAGTCGACGCTCGACAAGCAGGACGCCTCGGCGCGCGCCAAGCCCACGGGTGAAGCGGACGTCAAGCTCGGGGCGGCGTACCTGAGCTACGGCGACAACGCCAAGGCCATCGAGGCGCTGCAACGGGGCATCGGCAAGGGCGGCGTGAAGAATCCGGATGAAGCGGGACTGCTGCTGGGTATCGCCTACGTGCGCTCGGGCAATACCGCCGAAGCCGCCAAGGCCTTCCAGACGGTCAGCAAGGATCCCACGATGGTCCGCATCTCCAAGCTTTGGCAGATGACCAAGACCGCGGGCGCGGCGGGCTGAATCCGCCAACCCTGCTGAATCGTGTAAACGTTTTGTCACTAGAGAAATCGCGGAGCATGTGCGTGTCAATTCGAAGTGGACTGGTAATCGCGGTGGCGACACTCGGAATCCTGGGAGCCGGCTGGGCAACGCCCGCGGCGGCACAGGGCGCCTGTGCCGGCCAGAAGATCAGCAAGCAGATCGCCAAGCCCATGAAGGCCGCGATGGAAGCGCAGACCGCGCGCAAGTGGAATGAAGTGCTGGCCAAGGTCAAGGAAGCCGAAGCGGTTCCGGGGCCGAAGTCCGCGTTCGACCAGTACTACATGGCGGAAATCCGCGGTTACGCGTACCACAACCTGCGCCAGGACGGCGAGGCCGCGCGTGAGCTCGAGCTCGGGCTCAATTCCCCCTGCATGCCGGAAGCCAAGAAGCTCGATCGCTACAAGAACCTGGTCGGGCTCTACGCGGGGTTGCGCAACTACCAGAAAGTCATCGACTACAGCTCGCGCGCGCTCAAGCTCTCGCGCGATCCCGACATGCAGGTCGCGCTGGCACAGGCTTACTACCAGTCCGGCAACAACCGGGACGCGGCGCGCGTCATGAACGAGCTGCTCGACCAGAATGGCGTCAAGCCCAAGGAGCAGCAGCTGGTGCTGGTGGTCAACGCCTGCAAGAACGCCAGCGACAACAACTGCGTGAGCCGCGCCTACGAAAAGCTGGTCACCTACTACCCCAAGCCTGAGTACTGGTCGAACCTCATGCAGGCGATCCGCCAGACCCAGCTGAACGACCTGCAGATGCTCAACTTCATGCGCCTCGGCGTGCACGTGAAGGTGCTGAAGCGTCCCGACGAGTTCAAGGAAATGGCGCAGCTCGCCATCGAAGAAAAGCTGGCCTGCGAAGCGCAGTCGGTCCTCGAGACCGGTTTCGCCAACAAGGTGTTCGTCGAGAAGCGCGACGTGGACGTGAATACCCGCCTGCTGGCCGCGGCCAAGAAGGAATGCGCCACCGACAAGGCCGGGCTTGCCGCGAACGAAACCGCGGCGAAGTCCGCGGCCTCCGGCGATGCGCTGGTGAAGGTCGGTGCCCAGTATCTCGCCGCCGGCGATCCGGCCAAGGCGATCGCGGCGATCCAGGCTGGCATCACCAAGGGCAACCTGTCGGCCAACGATGCGCCCAACCAGGCGCAGCGCACCGACGAGGCCTACATCCTGCTCGGCATCGCGCAGCTGCGTAACAACAACAAGCCCGAGGCCGCCAAGGCGTTCAGGTTGGTCAAGAAGGATCCGACCATGGTGCGCATTGCCAAGCTCTGGGCCCTCAACGCCGCCTGATTCGAATCACACCAGGCACACGAGGGCCGGCCGCGCGAGCGACCGGCCCTTTTGATTTGGACGTCAGACGATGCCGCGGGCGGCGAGCTCGGCCAGGCGCTGCGCCGAAAGGCCTAACAGCTTTCCGAACACCTCGGCGTTGTGCTGGCCGAGCTCGGGAGCCGGGGTTCGAATGGAGCCTGGGCTCGCCGACAGCCGCGGCGCGACGTTCTGCATGCGCAACAGGCCGAAGGCCGGGTGAGGCGTGGACACGATGGCCTGGCGTGCCTGGAAGTGCGGGTCGTCCAGCATGTCCTGCGCGCGATAGATGAGTCCCGAGGGCACGCCGTGCTTCTCGAGCAGCTCCAGCAGCTGCGGGGTGCCGTGCGTCGCGGTCCAGGCGGCGATGATCTCGTCCAGCTCGCGCTGGTTTGCGCCGCGCGCCTGGTGATCGCGGTAGCGCGGATCGGCGGCGAGCTCGCCGGCCTGCATGGCCTCGCAGAGCCGCGCGAACACCGTGTCCTGGTTGGCGCCGATCATCACGATGCCATCGCGCGTCGGGTAGACGTTGGAGGGCGCGATGCGCGGCAGGATGGGACCGCTACGCTCGCGCACGTGTCCCAGCTGGTCGAACTCGGTGACCAGCGACTCCATCATGTTGAGCACCGATTCGTAGATGGCCGCGTCGATCACCTGTCCCTGGCCGGTGCGCTCGCGGTGATGCAGGGCAGCCAGGGTGCCCATGCAGGCATGCACCGCAGCCAGCGAGTCGCCGATGCTGATGCCCACGCGTGACGGCGGGCGGTCGGGTTCGCCCACGATGTAGCGCAGGCCTCCCATGGCCTCGCCGATGCCGCCGTAACCCGCGCGCTGCGCGTAGGGCCCGGTCTGTCCATAGCCCGAGACGCGTACCAGGATGAGCCGCGGATTGAGCGCCGAGAGCTGCTCCCAGCCGCAGCCCCACTTCTCCAGCGTGCCGGGTCGAAAGTTCTCGATGACGACGTCAGCTTTCGGTACCAAGCCTTTGAAAAGGCTCTGGCCTTCGGTCTGCCGTAGGTCGAGCGTCACACCCTTCTTGTTGCGCCCGATGACCGGCCACCACACCGACGGCCGGCCGCGGGGCTGCGGTCCCCAGTGGCGCATGGGATCGCCCTGGCCGGGCGCTTCGATCTTGATGACCTCGGCGCCCATGTCTCCGAGCAATTGGCCGCAGAATGGCCCGGCGATCAGAGTGCCGAGTTCGAGGACGCGCAGATCGCTGAGCGCGCCGTCGGACGGTGCTGAGGTGTGAGTCATCGGGGCGCGTTTGTATCACACCCCCAACGGCTAGAATTCGCGCCATGGATCCAGCGCATATCGAGATCGTCGAGGTGGGCCCGCGTGACGGGCTGCAGAGCGAATCGCGTGTGCTGCCCACCGCCGCGAAGATCGAGTTCATCCAGCGCCTGGCCGCGGCCGGCCTGCCGCGCATCGAAGTCGCGAGCTTCGTGAATCCCAGGCGGGTCCCGCAGATGGCCGACGCCGAAGAAGTCCTCGCGGCGCTCGCGGCCACGCCGTCGAAGGCGCGCCACATCGGGCTGGTTCTCAATCGCCGCGGCTTCGACCGTGCGCGGGCGGCGGGCTGCACCGAGGTGGGCATGGTCATCGCCGCCTCCGAAAGCTTCAGCCAGCGCAACCAGGGCTGCACGGTGGACGAGGGCGTCGCCGCCTGGCTCGAGATTGCCGCGGCCGCGCGTGCTGCCGGCATCCGCGCGCAGATCACGGTGTCGACGGCGTTTGGTTGCCCGTTCGAAGGCGAGGTCGATCCCGCGCGAGTGGTTCGACTGGCGGAGCGCCTGGCGGCCGGTGATCCCGACGAGATCGCCGTTGCCGACACCATTGGCGTGGCGGCTCCGCGGCAGGTGTCCCAGCTCATCGGCGCGTTGCGCGCGGCGCTGCCGCAGATCCGCTGGCGCGCGCATTTTCACAACACGCGCAACACCGGGCTCGCCAACGCCTATGCGGCCGTCGAGTCGGGGGTACGTGCGCTCGATGCCAGCTGCGGCGGCATCGGCGGTTGCCCCTTCGCGCCCGCCGCCACCGGCAACATTCCCACCGAAGATCTCATCTACATGCTCCATCGCATGGACATGCGCACCGGCGTCGACCTGCCGGCGCTGCTCGACACCAGCCGCTGGTTGCAGCAGACGCTCGAGCACACCGTGCCTGGCATGCTGGTGAAGGCCGGATTATTCCCCGCTCAAAAACTTGCCGCGGCGACGCGCAAGTCCTGATTCAACCAAGGAGACTCTCATGGCGATCAAGGCAGGCGACAAGATGCCCGCGGGCACATTCAAGACGAAGACCAAGGAGGGCATCCAGGACGTGACCACCGACCAGCTCTTCAAGGGCAAGACCGTGGTGCTGTTCTCGGTCCCCGGGGCATTCACGCCCACCTGCGATGCCAAGCACCTGCCGGGTTATATCGAGAAGGCTTCGGCCATCAAGGCGAAGGGCGTCGACACCATCGCCTGCATGGCGGTGAACGACGTGTTCGTGATGGATGCCTGGGGCAAGCACTCGAACGTCGGTGACAACGTGCTCATGCTGGCCGATGGCAACGGCACCTACGCCAAGGCGCTGGGCCTGGAGATGGACGGCACCGGATTCGGCATGGGCACGCGCGGGCAGCGCTTCGCCATCGTGGTCAAGGATGGCGTCGCCAAGGACGTCGAGATCGAGGCGCCGAAGGAGTTCAAGGTCTCCGCGGCCGAATACATCCTCGGCAAGCTCTGATCACTTCCGCGAAGCGTCGATGAGCTTTTCGAGCTCGGGCACGATCTGAAAGAGATCGCCGACGATCCCGATGTCGGCGACCTCGAAGATCGGCGCTTCCGGATCCTTGTTGATGGCCACGATGGTGCGGGCATCCTTGATGCCCGTGAGGTGCTGGATCGCCCCGGAAATGCCGATGGCGACGTACAACTCGGGCGCGATGATCTTGCCCGTCTGTCCCACCTGCATGTCGTTGGGCGCATAGCCCGCGTCGACCGCGGCACGCGACGCGCCCACGGCGGCGCCGAGCTTGTCGGCGAGCCCATGGATGAGCTTGAACGCGTCGGCGCTGGCGAGTGCGCGCCCGCCCGAAATCACCCTGGACGCGCTCTGCAGGTCGGGCCGATCGCCGCTGGCGGCCGCGAGTGACACGAACCGGGTGTGGGTGGGGAGGGCAGCGGACGAGGCCACGGTCTCGACAGGTGCATTGCCGCCGCTGCCCGCCGCTTCGAAGGAAGCCGTGCGAATGGTCGCGATGATCTTCGTGCCCGCGGCCACCTCGACGGTGGTGATGGCATTGCCGGCATAGATGGGCCGCTTGAAACGCGTCGCGCTCTCGATGCTCATGACGTCGGACAACTGCGGCGCGTCGAGCAGCGCGGCCACGCGCGGCATGAGGTCCTTGCCGAACGTGGTCGAGGGTGCGAACAGGTGCGTGAAGGCCTTGCCGACCTCGGCGACCTGCGGCGCGAGTGTCGCCGCCAGCGGATGCTCGTTGGCGGCGTGCGTCACGTCGAGCACGCGCTTGACGCCGGCGAGCTTCGCGGCCTGCGCGGCCACCGGCGCTCCGCCCGTGCTGAACACCGCGACCACGACCTCGGCGCCGGGCAGCGACGCGGCCGCCTTGACGCACTTGGCGGTCGACAGGTTCAGCTTGCCGCCGGCATGTTCGGCGATGACCAGCACGGCCGTCATACCAGGCCCCGCTTGTGCAATTCGGCGAACAGCTCGGCGGTGTCCTTGACCAGGATGCCGCGTTGGCGCGCGGCGGGCGGCTCGGTCCGGGTGACCTTGACGCGGGGGTCCGAGCCGCCTCCCAGCGTGGCGAGGGGAATGGTTTCGAGCGGCTTGGTCTTGGCCTTCATGATCTCGGGCAGCTTCACGAAGCGCGGCTCGTTGAGTCGCAGGTCGGTGGTCACCACCGCCGGCAAATCGACTTCCAGCGTCTCGAGCCCGGCATCGACTTCACGGGTGACGCGCGCGGTGGTGTCCGTGAGTTCGACCTTGGAGGCGAACGTGGCCTGCGGGCGATTCCAGAGCGCGGCGAGCATCTGGCCGGTCTGGTTGTTGTCGTCGTCGATCGCCTGTTTGCCGAGAATCACCAGGAAAGGGTTTTCCTTCTCGACCAGCTTCAGCAGCACGCGCGCCGCGGCCAGCGGCTCGAGCGCGGTGTCCGCCACCACGTGCAGCGCGCGCTGCGCGCCCATGGCGAGCGCATTGCGCAGCATGGATTGGGCGTCGGCGGGGGCGATGGTGGCGATGACGACCTCGTCGGCGCGCCCCTTCTCCTTGATCCGCAGCGCTTCCTCGACGGCGATCTGGTCGAAAGGGTTGATGCTGAGCTTCACGCCGTCGAGCATCACGCCCGTGCCGTCGGGCTTGACGCGGATTCGCACGTTGTAGTCGACGACACGTTTGATTGCGACGAGAATTCGCCGGGGATTTTGCGCGGTATTCATTGGCAGCGAGTTTAGCGGGAGATGCTGGCCTGTTCGAGAGCGACACTGGAGTCGGCTTTGGGGTCGACTGACTGATGTTCGGCTATGCCCTGCGCCGCATCGTCGGACTCGTGCCGACACTGTTCGTCCTGGTCACGCTGGCGTTCTTCGTCATCCGGCTGGCGCCCGGAGGTCCCTTCGACCAGGAGCAGGCGCTGACGCCGGCGATCCGCGCCAACCTCGACGCCGCCTACGGTCTGGACCAGCCGCTGCCCGTGCAGTACGGGCGCTACCTCGCGGCGCTGCTGCGCGGCGACCTCGGGCCGTCGTTGCGCTTCAAGGATTTCAGCGTCAACGAACTGATCGGCGGCGGATTGCCGCTGTCTCTAACTACGGGCCTGGCCGCCGCGCTGCTGGCATTCTGCGTCGGCGTGCCGCTCGGCGCATGGGCGGCATGGCGCACGGACTCGCGCCTCGCGCGCGCACTCATGAATCTCTCGCTGCTCGGCGTGGTGTTGCCGGCGTTCGTGGTGGGGCCGCTGCTGGCGCTGGTCTTCGGCATCTACTGGCCCGTGTTCCGCATCGGCGGCTACGAGCCGGGGAATCCGGGTTTCCTCGTGCTGCCCGTGATCACGTTGGCGTTGCCGGTGGCGGCCTACGTGGCGCGCCTGACGCGCGACAGCATGTGCGAGGTGCTGGCGATGCCGTTCATGCGCACGGCGCGCGCCAAGGGCCTGTCGTCGCGGCGCGTGCTGTTGCACCACGCCTTGCGCCCGGCGCTGATCCCGGTGGTGAGCTACCTCGGGCCGGCGATCGCCTTCGTGATCACCGGGTCGCTGGTGGTCGAGACCGTGTTCGGCCTGCCGGGGTCGGGCCGCTTCCTCGTGCAGGGCGCGATCGATCGCGACTATCCACTGGTGATGGGCATGATCCTGGTCTATGGCGTGTTCACGCTGGTCTGCAACCTGGTGGCCGACCTGCTGTATGCCTGGCTCGACCCGCGGGTACGTTTCGCATGACCACGCGAATGCGCGTCGCGCTGATCGTGCTCGGGACGCTGGCCGGGCTCGCGCTGCTCGCGCCGTGGCTCTCGCCATGGACGCCGGACGCGCTCGACTGGGAGAGCCTGGCGACCCCGCCGCAGTGGGCGCATGCGCACTGGCTCGGCACCGACCGGCTGGGGCGCGACCTGTTCGTGCGCGGCATGCAGGCCCTGCGCATCTCGCTCGCCCTGGGGCTGCTCGCGACGCTGGTCAGCGTGTGCATCGGCGTCGCCTGGGGCGCGGTGGCCGGCTACGCCGGCGGGCGGATCGACGCGGCCATGATGCGCTTCGTCGACATCGTGTACGCGCTGCCATACGTGTTCATCGTCATCATCCTGTCGACGCTGCTGCCGCGCGGCAGCCTGGCTGCGTTGTTCCTCGCCATTGGCGCGGTCGGCTGGCTGACCATGGCGCGCATCGTGCGTGGCCAGACCTTGAGCCTGCGGCGCCGCGAATTCGTCACCGCGGCGATCGCCTGCGGCGTGCGCACGCCGGCGATCTTGTGGCGCCACATCGTGCCGAACGTGGCTTCCACGGTGATTGCCTACGCCACGCTCACCATTCCGCAGGTGATCCTGTTCGAGAGTTTCCTCAGCTTCCTGGGGCTGGGCGTGCAGGAGCCCATCGCGAGCCTCGGCACGCTCATCAACGAGGGTGCGCAGGAAATGGAGACCTCGCCCTGGATGCTGCTGGTGCCGGCCACCTTGCTGGTGACGGTGCTGCTCTCGCTGAGCTCGCTGGGCGACGCGCTGCGCACGCGCGTGAAGGATGCGCATGACTGACGAGGTGCTGTTGCGCGTCGATGGCCTCGGCGTTTCGTACGGTGGCAAGAGCGCGGTCGCGGAGCTGAGCTTCACGCTCGCGCGCGGACGCTGCCTCGGCATCATCGGTGAATCCGGCGCGGGCAAGACACAGGCCTTCCTCGCGATGCTCGGCCTGTTGCCGCCGCAGGCGCGCGTCACGGGGCGCGCCGAGCTCGCCGGTGTGCCGCTGCTCACGCCGGCCGGCGCCGCGATGCGCGGTCGCAAGGTGGCGATGATTTTCCAGGACCCGTTGAGCTCGCTCACGCCGCACATGCGCATCGGCGACCAGATCGCCGAGCCGCTGGTGGTGCACCAGGGCCTCACCTGGAAGTCGGCGCGCGACCGCGCCGCGCGACTGCTCGAGCGGGTGCGCATGAGCGACGTGCCACGGCGGATGCGCCAGTACCCGCACGAGCTGTCGGGTGGCATGCGCCAGCGAGCCATGATCGCCATGGCCCTGGCTTGCGATCCGGAGCTGCTGGTCGCGGACGAACCGACCACGGCGCTCGACGTATCGGTGCAGGCGCAATTGCTGGCGCTGCTGCGCGAGCTGGTGGCCGAACGGCGGCTGGCGCTGGCGGTGATCACGCACGACATGGGCGTGATCGCGGCGCTCGCGGACGAGGTGCTGGTGATGCGTCACGGCCGCACGGTCGAACACGGCGCGGTGGCGACGGTACTGCGCGCGCCCGCGCACGAATACACGCGGGCGCTGCTGGCGGCGACGCCGCGGCTCGAGGAACCCGCGCCGGCCGCGGCGGCGCGCGGCGGCGAAGCCGCAGCGCCGCTCACGGTCCGCAACCTGGTGGTTCGCCACCGCTTGCGCGGCGGATTGCGCCGGGCGCGCGAGCTCGTGGCGGTGAACGACGTGAGCTTCGAGCTCGCCGAGGGCGAGGCGCTCGGCATCGTGGGCGAGTCGGGCTCGGGCAAGTCGACGCTGGTCAGCGCGTTGTTGCGGCTCGGGCCGCTGTCCGCCGGCGAGATCGGCTGGCTCGGCAACCCGCTGCAGGCGGTCGAGGGCGAAGCACTTCGCAAGCTGCGCGACAGCCTGCAGGTGGTCTTCCAGGATCCCTTCGCCAGCCTGGATCCCTCGATGACGGTCGGCGAGTGCATCGCCGAACCCTTGCGCGCGTTGCGGCCTTCGATGAGCGGCGCCGAGCGCCGGCAGCGGGTCGCCGCGATGCTCGAGCGGGTGGGACTGGGCGCCGAATATGCGCAGCGCCGCAGCCCGACGCTGTCCGGCGGCCAATGCCAGCGCGTCGCCATCGCGCGCGCCATGATCATCGAACCCAAACTACTGGTGTGCGACGAAGCGGTCAGCGCGCTCGACGTGTCGATCCAGGCGCAGATCCTGGATTTGCTGGACGGCATCAAGCGGGCGCAGCGCACCAGCCTCATCTTCGTGAGCCACAACCTCGCGGTGGTGCGGCGGGTCTGCGAGCGCGTGCTGGTCATGTACCTGGGCAGGGTGGTCGAATCCGGCCCGACTGGACAGGTGTTCCGCGCGCCGCGGCATCCCTACACGCGCATGTTGTTAGCGTCGGTGCCGCTCCTGGACCCGGGCGAAGAACGCGCGCGGCTGGCGCGACTCGATCTCAGCGGCGAGACGCCGTCCGCGGTCGACCGGCCCGCCGGCTGCGAGTTCCACCTGCGGTGTCCCGCCGTCCAGCAGCACTGCCGCTCGGCAAGTCCAGAGCCGGAGCAGTTCGACAAATCGCGGCAGGTGGCCTGCTTCCGGTGGCGTGAACTCGGAAATTGAGGGCGGGGTCCCATCCGGCCGGGCTGCGCACCGGGACGCCGCGCGTTATCCTTCCCCCAGCTTTTTCCCTCCGGAACCCCGATGACCCAGGAAACCAGGATCCGCCCCAGCGAAGGCCTGCGCCACGTCAAGTACGAGATCCGTGGACGTCTCGCCCGCCGCGCCCAGGAGCTGGAACGGCAGGGTTACGAGATCGTTCCGCTCAACATCGGCAACCCGGGCGCCTTCGGTTTCCGCACGCCCGAGACCATGCGCCTCGCCATGATCGAGAACATGCCGGCGGCGGAAGGGTATTGCCACCAGAAGGGCATCTTCCCGGCGCGCGAGGCGGTGGTCATGCAGCAGCAGGCGCGCGGCGTCACCGGCCTCAGCGCGGAAGAAGTGTTCATCGGCAACGGCGTCAGCGAGTTGATCGACCTTTGCCTGCGCGCGCTGTTGAACGCGGGCGACGAGGTCCTGATCCCCAGCCCCGACTATCCGCTGTGGTCCGCGGCGGTCACGTTGAACGGCGGCAAGGCGGTGTACTACCCGTGCCGGCCCGAGAACGATTTCGTGCCCGATCCGGAAGAGATCGCCGCGCTGGTCACGCGCAGGACGCGCGCCATCGTGGTCATCAATCCGAACAACCCGACCGGCGCGGTGTACCCGCGCGCGGTGTGCGAGGCCATCGCGCGGCTGGCCGAGTCGAAGAAGCTCGTGGTGTTCAGCGACGAGATCTACGACCAGATGACCTACGACGGCGTCGAGTGCACGCCGATGGCGACGCTGGTGCACGACACCGTGTGCTGCACGATGTCGGGCCTGTCGAAGATCTACCGCGCCTGCGGTTACCGCGTCGGCTGGGCGGCCTTCAGCGGCAACCTGCACGGCGCGTCCGATTACCTCGCCGCGCTCGAACTACTGAGCTCGCTGCGCCTGTGCTCGAACGTGCCGGCGCAGTGGGCGGTGCAGACTGCGCTCGGCGGCTACCAGAGCATCAAGGAGCTGCTGGCCCCCGGCGGCCGCCTCTACGAGTCACGCCGCGCCGTCCTCGAGGCCACCGCCGCGAGCCGCTTCCTGCAGCTGGCGCCTCCCAGGGGTTCGATGTACGCGTTCGTGCGCGTGAAGACCGGCGAGCTGCCGGACTTCGACGACCAGGCCTTCGCGCTCGACCTGCTCGAGCAGAAGCACGTATTGCTCGCGCCCGGCACCAGCTTCAACGTGCCGTACCGCGATCACTTCCGTACCACGCTGCTGCCCGATGCGGCACTGCTGCGCAAGGTGTTTTCGCGCATCGAGGAGCTGCTGAATTCGTACGCGTCGCGTACTCCCGGTGACAAGGCGCGCGTGGTGCAGGCCGCCGGACGTTTCAAACAGGAAGTTTAGATAGTCTTCGCAAGTAGTTGACAAAGCAGAGACTTTCCCTTGCGATTTCGGACGCGCTGGCGCGCGGCGCCACGCTCCTCGTGCCGACCTCGCAGCGCCAGGCGGCGGTGCGCGCGGCCTGGGCCGAGCAACAGCGCGCGGCCGGGCAACGCCTGTGGAACACGCCGCGCGTCCTGACCTTCACGCAATTCGCACGCGCGCGCCTCGACCAGCAATGGGCCGCGGCCAATCAACCCGATCGACTGCTGCCGCCGGAAGCGGAGTGGGCGCTGCTGCGCGAGTTGCGACGTGAGGGCGGCGGTTCCGCCGAGGCGCGTGCCTTGCTGGCAGCCGCGAGACTGCTGGGCGACTGGCGGATTCCGCAGACGCGCGCTGCGCTCGCCGGATCCGCCGAGGGCGACCTGTTGCTGGAGGCGCTTGGCGCGCTCGATCGCCAGGCACGCGAGCTCGATCGCAAACCACTGCGTGCCTGGCTCGATGAACTGCAGGCCGGCCCCGGCGAACTGCTTTGCACGGCGACGCATCTGCCCACCGCGCAGCGCGATTGCCTGCAGCGGCTGCAGGCCAGCGTCACGCCGCGCGTTCCTGTCGCGACTGCGGTATCCATCGCGGCCGCGCACGACGACGAGCACGAGCTCGAGTTGATCGGCGAGTGGTGCCGCGCGAAGCTCGAGCAGGATCCGCAGGCGCGCCTGCTCATCGTCGACGCCAACCTGCGGCAGCGCCGCCGCCAGTACGAGCGCCTGTTGTCGCAGACACTGTCACCGTCGGAGTGGCTGGCGCACCGCGCGCGCGCCTTCTCGACCTATTTCGCGATCGAGGGCGGCCAGCCGCTGGTCGACTTCCCGCTGATCGCGCACGCCTTGCTGACGCTGCGCCTGCTCACTTCGAGCCTGCGGTTCGACGAATTGGTGCTGTGGCTGCGCATGCCCTTCATCGATGCCGACGACCTGTTCGCCGGCGCCGCGCTCGAGGCGCGGCTGCGCGAGGGCCAGAAGTTCGAGTACCGCGCCACGGAACTTGCGGCCTCGCTGGAGCACGCCGCGGGAGCGCCGGCGGTCGCGCTCGCGGCCCGCCTCCGACAGGCGCTCGCGTTGCTCGGCGGCGAGAGCCGCACGCCCGCGGAGTGGGCGCCGCGCCTGCTGGCCGCGCTGCGCGCCGTGGGCTGGCACGGCAGCCGGCCGCTGCGCAGCGACGAACACCAGACGGTGGTACGTTGGAGCGCGCTGCTCGACGAATACTCGGCCCTCGGCGCGTGGCTGCCGCGCGCCGGCGCCGCGGATGCCGTGGCGGTGCTGGGCGAGCTCGCGCGCGAGCGCAGTTTCGATCCGGCCAGCGTCGATGCGGCCGTGACCCTGACGGATTCGCACGACGATCCGGTGGTGCGATACGACGGCGTGTGGGTGGCGGGGCTCGACGCCGCGCAGTGGCCCGCGGCGCCGCGCCCCGATGTCTTCGTGCCGCTGCGCCTGCAGGTGGCGGCGGGGATTCCTTTTGCCAGCGCCTCGGGACAGAGCCGGCGTGCGCTCGCATCGCTCGCGGACTGGCGTGCCGCCAGCGACTCGCTGGTGTGCTCGTGGGCGGAGCTCGAAGGCGACGCGCAGCGCACCCCGAGCCCGCTGCTCACGCGCCTGGACGGGCGCATCGATTACCGCCCGCCCGCCGCGCGGCGCTCGCTGGCCTCGCAACTGCGCACTGCGCAGCGCGAGCCATTGACCGACGTGCACGGCCTGGCGGTGAACACCGCGCTGCCGGTGCGCGGCGGCGTGCGCCCGCTGACACTGCAGGCCGAGTGCGGCTTCCATGCCTACGGTGAGCTGCGCCTCGGCGCGCGCGAGCTCGAGGAGCCGGCGCCGGGCATCGACCGGCGCACCCGCGGCCAGCTGCTGCACAAGGCGCTCGAACTGCTGTGGAGCAAGTTCGATCCCAACTTCCTCACGGTCGAAGTCAGCGACACGCTCACGCGCCTGCCGGCCATCGCCGATTCGGTGCAGGCCGCCGTCACCCACGTGTTCCGCGGCTATGTCCCGCCGGAGCTGCGGCTGGCGGTGGAGCGCGAGAAGCAGCGCATCGAGCGGCTCATCGAGGCGCTGTTCCGCGAAGAGGCGGGGCGCAGCACGTTCCACATCGAGAGCCTCGAGACCACGCGCCAGGTGAGCATCGCCGGCGGCACGTTCGAGATGCGCATCGACCGGGTCGATTCGCTGCAGGGCGGGGGATTCGCCATCCTCGACTACAAGGCAGGCGAGTCCGGGCCGTTGAGCTGGGATGGCGAGAAGTTCCGCAACCCGCAATTGCTGGCGTACCTGATGGCCGAGCGTGGCCGCAACGTGCAGGCGCTCGCCAACATCTCGCTGACCCGCGGCCGCGCGCGCTTCGTGGGCAAGGCATCGCGCAAGGGCCTGCTGCCGGGCGTGGGGGGCCTCAACGCCAACAAGGTACCGCCGGACCAGATCGATGCCGCCTGGCAGGGCGACGTCGAGCGTTGGCTGGATGCGCTGCGGCGCGTGGCCGCCGCGTACCTCGCGGGCGAGGCGCCGGTGCAGCCGGCATCCGACGTCTGCCGCCATTGTCATCTCACCGTGCTGTGTCGCCGTGTCGAGCTGGCGGCGGCCGAGGTGGTCGAGGAGATGGACGGTGATTGACCGCGCCTCATCCGATGCACGCGAGCTCGAGGCCGCCGACGCCGCGGCGCGAGTCCAGGCGCTCGACCCGACCCACTCTTTCATCGTGCAGGCGCCCGCGGGCTCGGGGAAAACCACCGTGCTCACGCAGCGCTACCTGCGGCTGCTCACGACGGTGGACGAGCCCGAGCAGGTGCTGGCCATCACCTTCACGCGCAAGGCGGCCGGCGAGATGCGCGAGCGCGTGCAGAACGCGCTCGAAGGCGGTCGCGCCGCGCGCACCGAGGCCGAACGCGTGACGCTGGAACTCGCCGCGGCGGTTCGCGTGCACGCGTCGCAGCGCGGGTGGGGACTGGAGGAGAGCGCGGCGCGGCTGCGCATCCAGACCATCGACGCCTTCAATGGCTACCTCGCCAACGCCATGCCAGTGACTTCGGGCACCGGTTTCGGCCGCGGCATCGCGGACTCACCGGACGATCTCTACGCCATCGCGGCGCGCGAAACGCTGCGTTTCGCCGAGACCGACCCGCTCCTCGGCAAGCCGTTCGCGCGCATCCTGGCGCGGCTCGACAACGACTGGATGCTGTGCGAACGGCTGGTCGCCAGCCTGCTGGCGCGTCGCGGCGAGTGGCTGCCGATCCTGCAGCGCCTTGCGGCCAACGAGCTCGTGCCGCGCATAGAGGCGAGCCTGCGCATCGTCGTGTCGGAAGAACTCGAGGCCGCGGCGGCGGCGCTGCCGGCGGAATTCGTGCGCATGGCCTGCGAGGCCGCGCGCGTCGCGGCCGGCAACCTGCGCGACAAGCTGCCGGCGCACCTGGCGGCCTGGCTCGACGACGCGGCGCCGCTGCAGGCGCGCTGCGAGGATCTCGCGCGCTGGCGCGGGCTGCGGCGGCTGTCGCTCACCGATGAGGGCAACCCGCGCCGCCAATTCAACAGCACGCAGGGATTCCCCGCCGACGATCCCGACGCCAAGGCGTTGGGACGCGCCTTCGCCGAGCAGCTGGGCAGACTCGACGCGCGGCACCTCGAAGTGCTCGCCATCCTCGGCAACCTGCCCGATCCCGTCATACCGCAGGAGGCGCGCGGCGCGCTCGATGCACTCGCGCAGCTGCTGCCGGTCGCGGCGGCGCAGCTCAAGCTGGTCTTCAACGAGCACGGTGAGTGCGACCATCCCGAGGTGGCGTCGGCCGCGCGCGCCGCGCTCACGCAGGACTCGGCGCCGACGGCACTCGCGGAGCGGCTCGGCACGCGCATTTCGCACATCCTGGTCGACGAATTCCAGGACACGTCGCGCGACCAGTTCGAGCTGTTGCGCACGCTGACCCTCGACTGGTCGGAAGGCGACGGCCGCACGCTGTTCCTGGTCGGCGACCCGATGCAGTCCATCTACGGCTTTCGCAACGCCGAGGTCGGGCGGTTCGCGACGGTGCGCGCCGCCGGGCTCGGGCACCTGCGCCTGCAGCCGCTCGAGCTGCGTCGCAACTTCCGTTCCGCGCCGGCGCTGGTGCACTGGTGCAACGAGGTGTTCGCGCGCGTGTTCCCGCCGGCCGACGACGTACGGCGCAGCGCCGTGCGCCACCTGGCGAGCGTCGCGGCGCGCGACTCACTACCCGGCGAGCCGCGGGTCTATCGCGTCGCCGAGGATTGCGGGCCGCGGGGCGAGGCCGAGGCGGCCGCCGGGCTGATCGCGGAACTGGTGCGGAACCATCCGGAGCAGAGCATCGGCGTGCTGGCCGGCGCCCGCACCCACCTGCGGCCGGTGCGCGCCGCGCTGGCCGCGCGCCACGTGCCATTCATCGGCGTCAATCTCGAACCGCTGGCCGACGTGCCCGTGGTGCGCGACCTCGAAGCGCTGGCGCGCGCGCTCGATTCGCCGCTGGACCGCGTCGCCTGGCTGGCCGTGCTGCGCGCGCCGTTCGTCGGCCTGACGCTCGCCGATCTCACCGAGGTCGCCGAGGCGGCCCGCAACACCACCGTGCCGGCCGCCCTGCGCGAGAACCTGCTCGGCATCTCGCCGGATGGCATGGAACGCCTGGTGCGCGCCAAGACCCTGCTGCTGGCCGGCTGGCACGAACGCGAGCTCGAACCGCGTGCGCACCGCGTCGAGCGCGTGTGGCTCGCGCTGGGCGGACCCTCGGCCTGCGCGCACGAGAGCGAGCTCGCCAGCGCGCGGCGCTTCCTGCTGGCGCTCGACCAGGAAGATCGCAAGCGCCTGCGCGGCCGGCCGCTCGACTTCGAAGCGCTGATGAACCGCCTCCATGCGCAGGATGCGGCGCGTCCCGGCGCGGTGTCGCTGATGACCATCCACGGCGCCAAGGGACTCGAGTTCGACCACGTGTTCATCCTCGGCGTGGGCCGCCGCGGGCGTGGCGACGATCCGCGGCTGCTCAACTGGTTGGAGCTGCCGCGCGCGCAGGGCGACGATCACCTGGTGATGGCGCCCATCCGCGTGCGCGACGAGGACTCGGATGCCGAATCCGACTCCATCAATCCCTACATCGATCTGCTGCACAGGGAGCGCCTGCGCAACGAACGCGCGCGCCTCGCCTACGTGGCGCTGACCCGCGCGCGCCGCTCGTTGCATTTGTACCTGCATCCGCGCAGGCGTGACGTGGACGGCGAGACAGAGTTCAACGCCGACGCGCGCTCGCTGCTGCATTGCCTGTGGCCGGCGCTCGGCTCCGACATGGGTGGCCTGCCCGTGATCGACGCGGGCCGCGCGGACGCCACCGAGATCGATCCGGCCACGACCCAACGGCGCCAACGCCTCACGCGGCGCTTCACGCCGCCGACGCCACCGGGCGACGTCATGGCGCGGGGCGAGCTGTTGCCGGTCGACGAACCGGAAGACCTTGAATTCAACTGGGCGCGCCAGACCGCGCGGCGCGTCGGCACGGTGGTGCACGAGGCGCTGGAACGGTTCGGCCACGGCAGCCTGCCGCGCGCCGAGGACCTGCCGGCGCTGCGCGCACGCCTCGAGTCGCGCCTGCAAGCGCTCGGTGTGGAAGCCGCGGCGGCCCGGGCCGGCGCCGAGCGCGCGTTGACCGCGCTGCGCGGCACGCTCGACGATCCGCGCGGCCGCTGGTTGTTCGACGCCAGCCATCGCGAAGCTCATTCCGAGCTGGCGTTGACCGGCCTGCGCGGCGGCCAGATCGTCAATGCCGTCATCGACCGGACCTTCATCGCGGCCGATGGCGTGCGCTGGGTGGTCGACTTCAAGACCAGCCCGCACGAGGGCGGCGACCTGGCGGAATTCCTCGAGGCGGAGGCTCGCCGCTACGAACCGCAATTGCGCCGCTACGTGCACCTGGCACGCGGGCTTGGGCCGGAGCCGGTGCGCGCCGGCCTGTACTTCCCGCTGCTCGCCGCATGGCGGGAAGTGGACACCGGGCAGTAGCTAGTAGGTGCCCTCGAAGGAGAACTGGCTGCGGCCGGAGGTGTCCGGCTGCGCCCCGAGCGTGATCTCGCGCACGATGTTCTCCGCCTGCGACGTGCGGCCGGCGATCATGCCCTGCACGATGTACGAGCTCGGTGGTTGCAGGTTGACGGTCCCCTCGAGCAAGAACGGCCCGCCGAGGTCGCGCAGCTTGCCGTGCACTTCGCCGAGATCGTTGGCGACCCCGTCGAAGTCCACGCGATAGGAGCCGAGATCCAGGGGCTGCGGGCCGAGCTGGCGCAGGTCGCGGACCTCGATGAACCCCTGGATGAGTCGCGGCGCGGGACCCGCGCCGAGCACCACTCGCGGCAGGTCCGCGGTCACCGTGCCGCGCTGGTTGGGCGGCAGTTGCGGCAGCACCGCGGGTTCCAGCGGGATCCGCGCCGTGACCTTGCGCAATTCGCCAACGCCGTCGAAGTCGGTGTCGAGATCGGCGCGCAGCGCGAGCGTCGCGCCGCGCACGTCCACGTCACCGCGCAGGCGTCCCGCGAGAACCCCGCCCACCGCCAGGTTCCAGGTGGCGTCGCCCAGTTCCACGTCCTGGAACCTCAGGCCGAGGCACTCGCCGCTCCAGACGGAACCCCCCAGCTCGCGGCATTTCACCTGCGCGGGCAGGAACGACGCGAACCAGCCGGCCGGTAGATAGAGCACCAGGACCGCGAGGAAGACGACGATGCCGGCCAGCACCGTGGCAATCAGCGTGCCGCGTCGCATCCCCGGCCTTCAACCCGCCTTGAGGACCAGGCCGGCATTCACCAGCCCGGCCTCGCCGGCAGTCTCGATTTCCGCGGACTCCACGCGCACGCCATGCTGCTGGGCGAGGCGCGCGAGCCACGCGACCATGCCATCGAAGGGCACCTTCTCCAGCCGCACGCGCAGGCCGCCGTCGCCGGTCGGCTGGCTGTTGGACAGCGACTTGCCCAGGCCGCTCTCGCGCGCCGAGCTGTCGACCAGCACCACCAGCGATTCGCCCGAACCACCCATGGGCCCGGCGTTGGCGAGCTCCGGCGCCACGCTCTGGATGTAGGCGAGGTCGGCCTGCTTGAGCTCGACGCGATGCCGCGCCTGCGCGATGTTGCGATTGAGCGGCAGCACCACGCCCAGGATGAGCAAAAGGATGGCGCCGACGCCGCCGATCAACACGAAGCGCTTTTCGCGCTCGGCCAGGTTTTCATACCACGCGCGCATCAGCTGCCCGCCCTGCGAAGCTCGAGGCTGCCGCGATAGCTGTCGCCGCTCGCGCTCAACCCCTTGATGTCGGCCTGCCAGTTCGAGGCGCGCAGCCGCTGGCTGATGGCATCGAGGCTGGCGGCGTCCGGCGCCGTCAGGCGCAACACCAGCGCACCGTCGCGGAACGTCAGGCCTTCGATTCGCGTGGATGGCGACGCGTTGCGGGCCATGGCGATCGACAGCAGCGCCGGCAGCATCGCGCCGCCGCCGCCATTGCCGTGCAGCTGCGCGAGGCGCGCTTCGACACGCCGGCGCGCATTCACGGCATTCTGCTGGCCGGGCATGGCCGCGCGGAACGCCGCCTGGATGCTGCCGTCGAGCGCGGCCTCGGCCTTGTGGAGCCGCGAAAGTTCGAAGAAGCGCGCGCCGAGGTGCAAGCACAGCAGCGAAATCGCCAGCACCGCGGCGACGCGCCAGGATTTCCAGTTCTGCTGCGCCGGGCTCGCGACGGCCAGGGATCCCTGCAGCAGGTTGATGGCGTCGCCGCTGGCTGCCGCGGGCGCGAGCACGCCCAGCGGGCCTTGCGGCAGCAACTGGACCTTCACGCCGGTGAAGCGGTCGCGCAGCGCGTCGATCTTGAACTGCTGGGCTTCCCATTCCTCGTGGCCGGCGTACACCAGCAGGCCGAGCGGCGGCGGCTCGAGGCCGGCCACCTGCGACACCTGGGTGGCGAGCGCCATCTCGAACGCATCCTCGAGCGCGAGCACCGGCATCACCAACGGCAGGCCGTCAGCCACGCGCAGGGTGAGGGTGTCGTTGTCGATGAGCGCGATGACCTGCCCCGGCATCGACGGCACCAGGCTCGCTTCCGAGTAGATAGCCTGCGGATGGAGGCCGGCGGCGCGCAGCTCCGCCAGCCAGGCTTCGATGCGCGCGCGCGCCACCACCATGACCGGCACCCGGCCGGTCTGCACCACGCGCTCGCCGAGCGCGAAGTGCAGGTTCTCCACTTCGTCCGCGACGCGCTCCTCGAGCGCGAACGGAATCACCTGCGCGAGCTTCGCGGCGCTCTTGGCGGGCGCGTCGCTCTCCAGGACCAGCACGTCGGAGGCGGGCACGATGACCGCGACGCGCCGGCCGGCGGCCAGCGGCACCGCCTGCGCGAGCTCGCCGGACATGGCGTTGACGAGAACCTGTCCGTCCTCGTTGCACACCATCCAGCGGGGCGCGACCGCCTCGCGCAATTGGACGATCAGCGTTTCAGCCATCGGTCATTCGCTTCCAAAACTGCGTTGCACCGGGCGGAGTTTGTTCTGGCCGGGCTCACGATAGAGAAGACTGTATAGAACGAATTCCGTAGTGCCAATACGGACGTTGGTGCGGACACGGAACCAATCCGACTTTTCGTCCACCGCGTTCTCGACGTCCGTCTTCTTCGTGCCGGTGAGCACCGAGGTATAGACGGCTTTCGGCGGCCAGCATCCCTTGGCACGCTGCTCCGCCAGGTCATCGTCGCTCATGTTGCGGTACTGGCTCTGGTTGGTCGGATCGTTCAGCGCCTCGTCGAGCATCAGCTTGCTGGCCGTGCACTGGTTGAATTTCGCGGCCTGCGGCAGCGCCGTGACGAACGGCGCGATCTTGCGGTAGTTCTCGGCGCCGAAGCCGGGCAGGGCGAGCAGCTCCGAGGTGTGCGTGATGAAGGTATTCGGCGGCCGGTATGGCGGGTTCTGCGAGAGATAGCACGTGTCCTCGCAGCCGGTGCCGGTGGGCTGGTTGTCGGGATCTATCCAGTCGACCAGCATGTCGGCGTAGCGGATGTCGATATCCAGGTCGCGCAGCAGGTTCAGGAAGATCTCGTATTGGTGCTGCCTGATCTGCCACTGATGGGTCTGCGGATTTTCCTCGATGACGCTGTTGAGATTGAACCGCCCCTGCATGTCCTCGACCCGTGACTGGATCCAGATGCCGGTGTCCGGGATCTCCAGCGGATCGAGCGCCTGGGCCCAGTCCTGCGCGAGATGGGTGGTCTGGTTCTTGGCGCCATCCTCGAGTGCGATGCTGGCCAGCGCCTCGGCGGCCATGCCGGCCTGCAGCGCCTGCTCGACGGTGAAGGAGGCCGCCGCGCGCCGCGCCGCCATCGTCTTGTTATAGGTGACTGCGGCCGCCACGGTGGTGGCGATGGCGAAAATGACGATGGCCACCAGCAGGGCGACACCGCGTTGCCGGTAGCGGCTCATGTCGGGATCTCGAAGATGCGTTGCACGCGGCCCCAGTCTTCGAACACCAGCGTGAGCTCGATCGCCAGCGGTCGCGGCCGCAACGTCTGGTCGATGACGGCGGGTGCGGCCTGGCCGACGACCTGGCCGTTGGGCCATTGCTTCTGCCAGTTGCGGGTCTGGGGATCGAGGAAGCGGATTTCGACGGACTTGAGCTTCGTCAGCAGCGTGCGTTGCCGCGGCTCGGCATTCAGCGCCGGATCCACCGACATCCAGTGCTCGCGCAGCAGCGAGCCGTCGAGGAATCGATAGCGCACGCGCTGCTCGGCCGGCCGTTGCACGCCGGCCGGATTGCTCCAGCCGGTGCGCGAAAAGGTCAGCACGACGTCCGTCGTACCGGTGGCCAGCACCGCGGGCTGCAGGTCGCCGGCGCCCTGCAGGTCGCGCGCCGGTCGCGCCGCGATCTGCGCGAAGTCCTGCGCGATGAGGCGCATGCCTTGCTGGATCTCGGTCACGCGCTGCTGCGAAGCCTGGAGCGCTTCGCGGTCGTTCATGGCCTGGCTGAGCGTGCGATAGCCGATCGCGAACATGATCGCCGCGATGAAGATCGCGATGACCACTTCGATGAGCGTGAAGCCGTTGCGTCGCATCAGCGCTCCCGGGGCAGGGGCTTCGGCGCGCCGGGGTAACCCGGTGAGCCGGGAGTGCCGGGGCTGCCGGGGTTGCCGGGCGTACCCGGCGGCGAGGGCGCGCCCGGGTTGCCGGGATTGCCCGGGTTGTTAGGACCGCCCGGCCCGTTGCCGGGCTGGGTGTCGTAGTAGGTAGTCGCGATGGGCAGCTGCCGCGCGGACCGCGAGCTCGCGACCACGCCGGTGACCGTGGTGTTCCAGGTCAACTTCTCGGTCGAAGTGCCACTCGACTCGCTCTCGAGCGGCTTCTGCTCGGCCTGCTCATCGAGCTGTTTCGAGTCGTCGACGGTTTCACCGGTCGGCCGCACGCGCACGTCGATGCGCCACATGCCCTTCACCGGCAGCTCGCTGACTTCCTGTTCCCACTGCCACTTCAGGCCACCCATCTCGGCGCTGCCGGTGCGCTTGCCCGGGTCCGGCATCTGCTGGGCGATGCGGAGGTCCGTCAACACATTGAGCGCCACCCACTCGGACAGGGTCTTGTCCTTGAGATAGATGATGTTGCTGGCCGAGGAGGTGATGGTGCCCATCAACGCACCGGCCGACAGCGCCACGATGGCCAGCGCGATCAGCACTTCGAGCAGCGTGAAGCCGCGCGCGAGCCGATGCCGCGCGCGCCTCATCGCGCCACCGTGCGCACCGGCGGCGTCTTTTCTTCCACTTCACCCGGCAGCAGCAACTTGATCTGGCTGTCGTCCGTCGTGTAGATGCGGGCGCGCGCCTCGGCGCCTTCGCGCTGCAGCTGCACTTCGAAGATCGACAGGTCGCCATTGGCGAACACCATGACCTGCGGCGTGAAGTCGTCGAGGTCGGTGTCCGCCTTCTTCGGGTCGAGCACGATGTGCCGGCCTTCGACCGACACCAGCGGGTCGATGCCTTCCGGCAACGGCCGCTCGCGCAGCGCGTCGTCCTCGTCGACCGGGCGCCACTTGTCCTGGATCACGTCGAACACGACGAATTCGTAGGCGTGCTCGGTGAAGCGCAGGCCGAAGTCGCGCGTCTGCAGCTCGGCCTGTTCGCGTGCGTAGTCGAGCAGCACGTCGAGGCGTTGCGCCTCGGTTTCGAGCTCGGTGTCGCGCCGGTTGCCGGCGAAGGTAATCAGCACCGCGGCGGTGACCAGGCCAATGATGGCCACCACCACCATGATTTCGATGAGTGTGAAGCCGCGCTCGCGCCTTGCCCTGGCGCGCAGGCGATTACTGGTCGAGGTTCCAGTTTCCGATGTCGGCATTTTCGCCTTCGCCGCCTTCCTGTCCGTCGGCTCCGAAGGTGTAGAGATCGTATTCCTGGCCGTGCGTTCCCGGGAAAACGTACTGGTACGGATTGCCCCAGGGATCCATGCTCACGCGCTTGAGGTAGCCGCCTTCACGCCAGTTCTTGACCGTCGGATCGTTCGGACGCGTCACCAGGCCCTGTAGTCCGATATCGGTGCTCGGATACTTGTAGTTATCGAGCTTGTACATGGTCAGGCCGGCCTCGATGGCCTGGATGTCGCTCTTGGCCTTGGTGATCTGCGCCTTCGCCACGTTGCCGAAAACATTAGGCAGAATGACCGCCGCCAGCAGGCCGATGATGACCACCACCACCATGATTTCGATGAGCGTGAAGCCGCGGGCGGAGCGATGGGTGCGCGAGGTCATGTGTGTGCCGGGTGTGGAGATGATTGGGGGCAAAAGCCGGTGGCGCATAGTAGCAAATGAACGTTGATGCTCCTGCCCGCGGGTTAGTCGGCATCCTCAAGTCGCTCAATTGCGACCGCGCCTACGGCTGGAGCCTGCTGGCGGTATGCGCGCTGCTGGCGCTGATCGAACTGGGCGGGGAGCCGGTGCGCGCGGCCCTGAGCTACGACCGTACGGGGCTGGCGCTGGGGCAGTGGTGGAGGCTGCTGACCGCGCATTTCGTCCACATGGACCCCGGCCACGCGCTGCTCAATTCACTGGGCGTGATCCTGATGTGGGCGCTGTTTGCGCGCGACTATTCACCCCTGCGCTGGCTTGCCATCTACCTGTTCTCCGGCCTCACCATCACCACCGGGCTGTGGTTCCTGGATCCGGACGTCGACTGGTACGTGGGCGCATCGGGCGCCCTGCACGGCGTGATGACCGCCGGCACGCTGGCGCACCTGCGCCGCCGCGACCTGGACGGCTGGATCCTGGCGGTGTTCATCGTCGGGAAGCTCGCCTACGAACAGTTCGCGGGGTCGATGCCGTTCTCCGGCGAGGGGCCGACCGTGGTCGATGCCCATCTCTACGGTGCCATCGGCGGCTTCGCGCTCGCGCTGCTGCTGCGCTCGCGGCCCGTCGAACCGCTGCCGCCGGAGCGGCAGCCTGCCTGAGCGCTGTGGGTATACTCCGCGCCCATGTCAAACAACGCACTCGCATTCGTATTTCCAGGACAGGGCTCGCAGTCGGTCGGGATGCTGGCGAAGCTCGCCGAAGCTTCTCCGGTCATCCGCGCGACCTTCGACGAGGCCTCCTGGGTCTTGCGCTACGACCTCTGGGACCTGTGCCAGCAGGGCCCGGCCGAGAAGCTCAACTCCACGGAACACACCCAACCGGCGATGCTCACCGCCGGAATCGCCACGTGGCGCCTGTGGTTGGAGCGCAATGGCACGCTTCCGGCGGTAGTCACGGGCCACAGCCTCGGTGAGTTCACCGCGCTGGTGGCCGCCGGCGCCATCGACTTCGAAGCCTGCGTGGAGCTGGTGCGTTTTCGCGGCCAGGTCATGCAGGAAGCCGTGCCCGCGGGCAGCGGCGCCATGGCCGCGTTGTTAGGACTCGAGGACGCCGAGGCGGAAGCCGCCTGCCATGAAGCCGCCGCCGCGGGTGGCGTAGTCGAGGCCGTGAATTTCAATTCGCAGGGCCAGGTGGTGATCGCTGGGGATCGCGCCGCGGTGCTGCGGGCCATCGACATCGCGCGCGCCAAGGGCGCCAAGCGCGCGGTCGAGCTCGCGGTGAGCGTGCCGGCGCACAGCAGCCTGATGCGCGCCGCCGGCGCGCGACTCGGCGAGAAGCTCGCCAACACCGAGATCCGCACTCCGCAGATCCGCTTCGTGAGCGCGGTGGACGGCATCGCCCATTCCGAGCCGGACGACCTGCGGGCGCTGCTGGTGCGCCAGCTTTCGAGCCCGGTGCGCTGGACGCACACCGTCGCGAACATCACCACCAACGGCGGCATTCGCCAGATCGTCGAATGCGGTCCGGGCCAGGTGCTGGTCTCGCTGGTGAAGCGGATCGAACGGCGGCGCGACACGCAGGTGTTCGCGCTCGAGGACATCGATTCGTTTACCGCCGCGAGCTCCGCGGCCGCAGCCTGAAGGGAACACACATGCTCCAGAACGACGTAGCGCTGGTGACCGGCGCCTCCCGCGGAATCGGCCAGGGCATTGCCCGCGCGCTTTCGGCCGCGGGCGCCCGGGTGATCGGTACCGCGACCTCGCAGGCAGGCGCGGATGGCATCTCTTCGTGGCTTGGAAACAACGGACGTGGCGCGGTGCTGGACGTCTCGAGCGCTGCCTCGATTGACGCCCTGTTAGGGGATCTCGACGCCCGTTCCGAGATGCCCACCATTCTGGTGAACAACGCGGCCATCACGCGCGACAACCTCCTGCTGCGCATGAAGCCGGAGGACTGGGACGCGGTCATCGCCACCAACCTGACCAGCGTGTTCCGCCTCACCAAGGGTTGTTTGAAGCGCATGATGAAGGAGCGGCGCGGGCGCATCGTCTCCCTGACTTCGATCGTCGGCCTCACGGGCAACCCGGGGCAGGCCAACTACGCGGCCGCCAAGGCCGGCGTGCTGGGCTTCACCAAGTCACTCGCCAAGGAGATCGCCTCGCGTGGCGTCACCGTGAACGCGGTGGCGCCCGGATTCATCGATACCGACATGACGCGGGCGCTCAATGAAGAGCAACGCACCGCGCTCACCGCGCAGGTGCCGATGGCGCGGCTGGGGTCGGTGGACGACATTGCCGCGGCGGTGCTGTTCCTGTGCGGGCCGGGTGCCGGCTACATCACCGGGGAAACCCTGCACGTGAACGGCGGGATGTACATGCCCTGACGTTTTCGCATCGAAAACACCCGTCCGTTGGCGCTTTGCAACACCCAAACCTGCGAAAAACAAACAAAAACAAGCACTCACAATTTGACAGCGTGGCGGCCTGACAAGTGTTGCCCTAGAATACGCGCCCGCTGCGAGTCCCCCCGGGGCTCGCAGTCATTTTCTTAACGAGGGCGAATCAGCAATGAGCACGGTTGAACAGCAGGTCAAGGCGATTGTCGCCGAGCAGTTGGGCGTCAAGGCGGAGCAGGTCGTGAATGACGCTTCGTTCGTCGATGATCTCGGAGCCGATTCGCTCGATACGGTCGAGTTGGTGATGGCGCTCGAGGAAGAGTTCGAGATCGAGATCCCGGACGAGGACGCCGAGAAGATCACCACCGTGAGCCAGGCGATCACGTACATCTCTGATCGCCGCAAGTCCTGAAGGTCGATCCGCGGAGATGCGCGTGCGGTTGAGCCGCGCATCCTCTGCAATCCATTTCTCCCAAGCACCACGAGGATAGTGTGTCCAAGCGACGTGTCGTCGTTACCGGGCTCGGCATCGTTTCGCCGGTAGGCAGTGACGTGGCTTCGGCCTGGGCCGCGATCCTTGCGGGCCAGAGCGGAATCCGACCCATCACCCGCATCGACGTGACGCCATTCGCGACCAAGTTCGCCGGCGAGGTGCAGGGCTTCGACATCTCGCAGTACATCACGCCCAAGGAAGCGCGGCGCATGGACCCGTTCATGCACTACGGCATGGGCGCGGGCGTGCAGGCGGTGGCGGACTCGGGTCTCGATTTCAACCAGGAGAACGGTGAGCGCTGCGGCGCCATCATGGGATCGGGCATCGGTGGCCTTGCGGGCATCGAAGACGAGGCGATGACCTGGGAAAGGACTCACAACCCGAAGAAGACTTCGCCGTTCTACATCCCGAGCACCATCGGCAACATGGTCGCGGGACATCTCAGCATCCGCTTCGGCCTGCGCGGACCGAACCTGGGCGTGGTCAGTGCCTGCACGACGTCGACGCACGCCATCGGCATCGCGATGCGCAGCATCCAGTACGGCGACGCGGACATCATCATCGCGGGCGGTTCGGAGTGCGCAACCACCCCGACCGCGCTGGCCGGCTTCAGCCAGGCGCGCGCGCTCTCGGAGCGCAACGACGATCCGCAGGGCGCGAGCCGTCCCTGGGACAAGGATCGCGACGGTTTCGTCATGGGTGACGGCGGCGGCGCGGTGATCCTCGAGGAACTGGAGCACGCCAGGGCGCGCGGCGCGCGCATCTACGCCGAGGTCGTCGGCTTCGGCATGAGCAGCGACGCCTACCACGTGACGGCGCCGCCGGAAGACGGCGCGGGCGCGAAGCTCGCGATGGTCAATGCGCTGCGCGACGCGCAGATGAATCCGACCGACATCCATTACCTGAACGCGCACGCCACCTCGACGCCGCTCGGCGACAAGGCGGAGACCGTGGCCATCAAGGGCGCCTTCGGCGAATACGCCTACAAGCTGCCGGTGAGCAGCACCAAGTCCATGACCGGGCACCTGCTGGGCGCCGCGGGCGTGGTCGAGGCGATCTTCTCCATTCTCGCGATCCGCGACGGCGTCGCTCCGCCGACGACCAACTACCACACGCCGGATCCCGACTGCGATCTCGACTACGTGCCGAACACGGCGCGCAAGGTTGCGATCGATGCCGCGCTGTCGAACTCGTTCGGGTTTGGCGGCACCAACGGCTCGCTGATCTTCCGCCGCTTCAAGGGCTGACGCGGCCAGCAGCGTGGACGACCGCGCGCCCCTGATCACCGCGGTTGCCGTTCCAGGCTCCGCGCTGCGGACATTGTCCACGCGCAAACCCGGCCAATGTCCCGTGCTGCTCGAGAGCGCGGCGCAGGGACCCCTGGCGCGCTACAGCCTGCTGGCCTTCGAGCCGAGCGCCAGCCTGGTGCGCGACACGCGCGGCGCGCTGCGCGCCGAGGGCACGGTGGTCGTCCCCGGTGGCTTCCTCGACAACCTGCAGGCCTGGTTCACGCGCGAGGCGGTGCCGCGCGGAGGTGGCCAGGGCCTGCCGTTCACTTCGGGCTGGATCGTCTACCTGGGTTACGAGATCGCCGCCGAGATCGAGCCCACGCTGCGATTGCCCGCGCCGCCGGCGGGTTTCACCGCGTTCGCGTTGCGCGTCGAACACCTCGCCGTGCACGACCTGGCGAGCGACCAGGTGTTCGCGGTCTCGGCGGCGCGCGATCGCGCCCGGCACGAGCGCTTGATCGCGGCGCTGCGCGACGCCGCGACGCAGCCCATCGAGGAGCCCCAGCCGCCGCTGCCGCTGGCGGAGCTCGCCGAGGAACCCGCGGACCAGCACCTGGCGCGGGTGCGCGCCGCCAAGGAGCACATCGCCGCGGGGGACATCTACCAGGCGAACCTGTCGCGGCCCTGGCGCCTGAAGCTGCGCGACGTGGCGGACGCGCCGCGCGTCTACACGGCGTTGCGCGCCGCGAATCCCGCACCGTTCGCCGCCAGCGTGCACTTCGGCGGCATGACCATCCTGTCGTCCTCGCCGGAGCGACTGCTGCGCATCGAGGGCCGCGAGGTGTCCACGCGGCCCATTGCCGGCACCCGCGCGCGGCTCGGGGACGACCGGCAGCAGCAGCGCGATCGCGCCGAGCTCGTGGGACACCCGAAGGAACGCGCCGAGCACATCATGTTGATAGACCTCGAACGCAACGATCTCGGCCGCGTCTGCGAGGCCGGCAGCGTCAAGGTCAACGAGTACATGGTGACGGAGTCGTACGCGCACGTGCACCACATCGTGTCCAACGTGCGCGGCACGCTGCGCGCCGATCGTTCGCCCATCGATGCGCTGCGCGCGCTGTTCCCGGGTGGCACCATCACGGGCGTGCCCAAGGTGCGCTGCATGCAGATCATCGCGGAGCTGGAAGCGGAGGGGCGGGGCGCATACACCGGCTCGCTCGGCTGGCTGGGTGTCGACGGCGACGCCGATTTCAACATCCTGATCCGCACGCTGACCATGATCGGCCCGGACATCACGCTGCGCGCGGGCGGCGGCATCGTCGCGGATTCCATCCCCGAGCGCGAGCTCGAGGAGACGCGCGCCAAGGCGCGCGGCATGCTGCGCGCCTTCGAGGCGCCGCATGAGTGAACCCATCGGTTGCTGGGTAGACGGCTCGGCCGGCGCGACGCTGCCGGCGGACGATCGCGGGCTGCAATACGGCGACGGCCTGTTCGAAACCCTGCTGGTACGTGACGGCCGGCCGCGGTTCCTCGAACTGCACCTCGCGCGGCTGGCACGCGATTGCGCGCGCCTCGCCATTCCGTTCGCCTCGATGGATGCCTTGCGCGCGGACATCACGCGCGCCGCCTCCCGGGCTCCGGCGCTCGCCGTGCTCAAGGTCATCGTCACGCGCGGCGGCGCGCCGCGGCGCGGCTATCCACTGGCCGGGGCAAACCAGCCGCGTCGCGTCGTCTCCCTGTTCACGTCGACGCCGCTGGCCGAGGACGTGCGCGCCGGCGTCGGGCTGCGCGTGGCATCGCTGCGCCTGGCCACGCAGCCGGCGCTCGCGGGAATCAAGCATCTCAATCGCCTGGAGAACGTGCTGGCCGCTAGCGAGCCCGGGCACGCCGGATGCTTCGACTCGCTGTTGCTCGACGGCGCAGGCCATCTCGCGGGCGGCACGATGACGAACGTGTTCGCGGTGCGCGGAACGCGCCTGCTGACGCCGCACGTGGACCGCTGCGGCGTGGCCGGCGTGATGCGTGCCGTGGTGCTGCGCGAAGCGGCGGGGCTGGGACTCGATGCCGAACCGGCGCGGCTGTCGCTGGACGACCTGCTGGCCGCCGATGAGGCGTTCATCACCAATGCGCGCATTGGGGTTGTGCCGGTGCGGCGCGTGGGAGAGCATCGATTCGGCATGACCACCGTCGCGCAAAGGCTCGCCGCCCACGTCGAGGCGCTCGATGCGTAAGCTGCTGCCCGCGTTCCTCGCGTTGCTGGTGGTCGCCGGCGCCGGTGCGGCTATCTACTGGAAGCACGCGGCCGCCGTCATGCAGGCGGCGGGCCCATTGCGCGAGCCGCTGGAGTTGCAGGTCAGGCCCGGCGCCTCGGTACGCACGGTGCTGGCCGAGCTGGATGCGCGCGGCGCGCTGGCTGATCGCCGCGCCGTGGAACTGCAATTGCGCGTGCGCGGCTGGCCGCAGGTGAAGTCGGGTCGCTATGACATTCCCGCGGGCGCAAGCCCGGCCGAGATCCTGCGCCAGCTCGAGGAAGGGCGCGTGATCCTCGAGTCGCTGACGATCGTGGAGGGCTGGACCTTCGCCGACATGCGCAAGGTCGTCGAAGCGCATCCGCAGCTGAAGATCACGCTGCGCGGCAAGGACACCGCGGAACTCATGGCCGCGATTGGCCATCCGGGCGAGCATCCCGAGGGCCGCTTCTTTCCCGACACGTATCGCTTCGCGGCCGGCACCACCGATCGCGACCTGCTGATGCTCGCCTATCGGAAGATGTCGGAGGCGCTCGATGCCGCGTGGGCTGCGCGCGCGCCGGGATTGCCGCTGGCCAATGCCTACGAGGCGCTCACGCTGGCATCCATCGTGGAGAAGGAAACCAGCCTCGCCAGTGAGCGTCCGCGCATCGCGGGCGTGTTCGTGACGCGCCTTCGACGCAACATGCGCCTGCAGACGGATCCCACGGTGATCTACGGCATCCCGTCCTTCGACGGCAACATCCGCGAGCGCGACCTGCGCACCGATACTCCCTACAACACGTACACGCGCAGCGGGCTGCCGCCGACGCCGATAGCGCTCCCTTCGCGCGAAGCCATCGAGGCGGTGACGCATCCGCTCGAGACCGGCGACATATTTTTCGTGGCCACCGGCAATGGCGACGGCTCGCATGTTTTTTCCGCGACGCTCGAAGCGCACAATGCGGCGGTCGCGCGCTATCTGGCGCGACTCAGAGGCAACAAGACACGATGAAGGCAGCGCGTTTCATCACGCTCGAAGGCATTGAGGGCGCCGGCAAGACCACGGTCGCCGATCGCATCACGCAGGCGCTGCGTCAGCGCGGCATCACCGTCCACGCCACGCGCGAACCGGGCGGCACCAAGGTGGCCGAGCGCATCCGTGCGCTGGTGCTCGACCGGGGAGAGGAGCACATCAGCGCGACGGCCGAGACGCTGCTGATGTTCGGCGCCCGCCAGGTACACGTCGACAACCTGATCCGGCCCTCGCTGGCGCGCGGCGAGTGGGTGCTCTGCGATCGCTTCACCGACGCCACCCATGCCTACCAGGGCGGAGGTCGCGGTGTCGACCGCGCGCTGATCGAACGGCTGGCGCAGGCGGTGCACGGTGACCTGTCGCCCGACTGCACGTTGCTGCTCGACGTGCCGGTGCGCGTCGGACTGGAACGCATGCAGGCGCGTCGCGGCGCCGTCGATCGGTTCGAAGTGGAATCGGCGCAGTTCTTCGACCGCGTCCGCAATCGCTACCTCGAGCTGGCGCGCGAAGCGCCGAAGAGATTCCGCATCATCGATGCATCCCAGGATCTCGAGCGGGTGTGCCATTCCGCTCTCCGCGCGCTCGAGGAGGCCGTCGGCCTGGCTCCGCCGGCGGCGAAATGAGCGAAGTCACCCCGGCCTGGTTCGCGAAGCCCCAGGCCGCCATGCGCGCGGCATTCTCGTCCGGCCGGCTCATGCATGGCGTGCTGATCCATGAAGACCCGGGCGCGGGCGGCCTGCTGCTGGCGCGCTGGATCGCGCAACTCGTCAATTGCCGCGACACCACACGCGCGCCGTGTGGCGAATGCCAGGACTGCAAGTGGATCGCCGCCGACCAGCACCCGGACGTGCTGCGGCTGTCTCCCGAGGAAGACTCCATCCAGATCAAGATCGAGGCGGTTCGTGCCCTGATCGCCGAGCTCGGGCTCACCGCGCACGGGCGCGGCTACAAGGTCGCGATCCTCACGCCCGCGCATGCGATGACCGACGCCGCCGCGAACGCCTTGCTCAAGACACTGGAAGAGCCTCCCGGACGCACCCTTTTGCTGCTGGTCTCGAGCGAACCGCGGCGCCTGCCGGCCACTGTGCGCAGCCGCTGCACGCGCCTGCGGCTTGCGGGCCCGACGCGCGCCGATGCCGCCGCCTATCTCGAAGCGGTGCGCGGGGCCGGGCCCTGGGCCGAGGCCCTGGCCGCGACCGGAGTCGGTCCATTGGGCCTGCTCGATGCGGATCCGGCGGCCCTGGCGCAGCTGCGCAATGACACCTTGTCGACCCTGAAGGAGATCGGCAGCGGCAATTTGCAGCCGCCCGCGGTGGCAGAACGCTGGGCAAAAGGCGACCTCGCCACGCGCCTGGCCTGCCTTGAGAGCTGGGTCACAGAACGCATCCTCGAATCCGCATCAATCCGCGACGCAACTCACTTGTCAGCCCCGGGCCGGCCACCGAATATATGTCGCCTGTTTGAGCTCTCGGACGCGATTCGCGACATGCGCAAGCTTTCCTTCACCCCGATCAACAAGACCATGGCCGTCGAGTCACTGCTGTGGCGCTGGGCGGCGCGATGAACGAACGGACGGGGCGCACGGGTGCCAACAAGCCGGGCCTGCTGACGCTCACCATCAAGGACAAGAGCGCGCTGTACCTCGCCTACATGCCGTACGTGAAGAACGGCGGCCTGTTCATCCCGACCAACAGCAACTACCGCCTCGGTGACGAGGTGTTCATGCTGCTGAACCTCATGGGCGAGGACGAGAAACTGCCGGTCGCCGGCCGCGTGATCTGGCTGACGCCCAAGGGCGCACAGGGCAAGCGCACCGCCGGCATCGGCGTGCAGTTCTCGGACCAGGATCGCGGCCAGACGCAGAAGAAGATCGAGACCTATCTAGCCGGCGCGCTCGCCGGCGACAAGGCCACGCACACGATGTGAGCTTCGTGCAATGATCTCGCCGCGGTCGGCAAGCGAGGTCTGCATGAGGTTCTTCACGGTAGCGGGCCGCTTCCTGCCGGGCCTGAAATTCTTCAGGCAGTACCAGGCCAACTGGTTCCACCGTGACGTGTCGGCCGGGCTGGTACTCACCGCCATGCTCGTGCCCGTCGGCATCGCCTATGCGCAGGCCTCGGGGCTGCCGGGAATCCACGGGCTGTACGCCACCATCGTACCGCTGCTGGCGTACGCGGTGTTCGGCCCGAGCCGGATCCTGGTGCTGGGCCCCGACTCGGCGCTCGCGGCCATCATCCTGTCGGTGGTGCTGGCGCTGTCCGGCGGCGATCCCGCGCGCGCCGTCACGATCGCGAGCGCGATGGCGGTGGTGTCCGGCCTGGTGTGCATCCTGATCGGCGCGCTGCGCCTGGGGTTCATCACCGAGTTGCTGTCCAAGCCCATCCGCTACGGCTACATGAACGGCATCGCGCTGACCGTGCTCATCAGCCAGCTGCCCAAACTACTCGGATTCTCGATCGAGGACGCCGGATTCCTCGGCGACCTCGCGCTCATCTTCAGGGCGATCGCGGCCGGCAAGATCAACTGGGCGGCCTTCGCGATCGGCGCCGGGACGCTCGTCGCGATCCTGCTGCTGAAGCGCTTCGCCCGGATCCCCGGCCTGCTGCTGTCCGTGCTGGCAGCGACCGTCGTCGTCGGCGCCTGGAATCTCGACGGCACCGCGGGCGTGAAGGTCCTGGGCACGCTGCCGCAGGGACTGCCGGCATTCTCATTCCCCCTGGTCAGCCTTGCCGACCTGGGGCAGGTGGTCATCGGCGGCTGCGCCGCCGCGCTGGTGTCGTTCGCGGACACCAGCGTGCTGTCGCGAACCTACGCGGCCAGGCGGCACAGCGCCGTCGATCCCAACCAGGAGATGCTCGGGCTGGGCGCCGCCAACTTCGCGGCGGGATTCTTCCAGGGATTCCCGATCAGCAGCAGTTCCTCGCGCACACCCGTGGCCGAAAGTGCCGGTGCGCAAACTCAGCTCACCGGCGTGGTCGGCGCGGTCGCCGTGGCATTGCTGCTGGTGCTGGGTCCGAACCTGTTGAGGAACCTGCCGGACAGCGCGCTTGCTGCCGTGGTGATCGCCGCCGCGCTCGGCCTGTTCGAGTTCGCCGACCTGCGCCGCATCCTGCGCATCCAGGCCTGGGAGTTCTGGCTCTCGATGGCCTGCTTCGCGGGGGTCGCCCTGTTCGGCGTGGTGCCCGGCATCGGCGTGGCGGTGCTGCTCGCGGTGATCGAGTTCCTGTGGGACGGCTGGCGCCCGCACCACGCGATCCTGGGCCGCGTCGAGGGAATCCGCGGCTACCACGACACCGCGCGCTATCCGCACGCGCGCCTCGTGCCGGGCCTGGTGTTGTTTCGCTGGGATGCGCCGCTGTTCTTCGCCAACGCGGAGCTCTTCCGCGAGAGGTTGATGGAGGCCATCGCGGGATCGCCCACCGCGGTGCGGCGCATCGTCGTGACCGCTGAACCGGTGACCAGCATCGACGTGACTTCGGCCGACATGCTCGACCTGCTCGAGCGCGAATTGCGCCAGTCGGGAATCGAACTGCGATTCGCGGAAATGAAGGATCCGGTCAAGGACAAGCTGAAGCGCTTCGAGCTGTTCGAGCGTTTCGGCGAAGGCAGCTTCTATCCGACCATTGGCGCCGCCGTCGACGCCTATCTCGAGGATCACGGCGTCGAGTGGGCGCCCTGAACGGCCAGCGCGATCGCGGCGCGCGTCACTTCGGCTCTTCGATCTCGTATCCCTTGGCGCGCAAGCCCGCCAGGTAGCCGTCCGGCGCGAAGATCTCGGACATGAGCACCACGGCCATGGTGCGCTTGTTGTACCAGAGGGCCCGCTCCGCCGCGGCCAGCCAGGCTTCCTGGCGTTTCGCGTTGTACTCGCGCGCCGGCTGCTCACCGCCGCGCATCGCCGCGGCGCATTCATCGGCGCGAAAGCCATCCCGCGAGAACGAGTAGGGCGGCACGAGGCGACGCAGGGCATCGATGTCGCCGATGGACCAGGCATTGGCCAGGCGCTTGACACCATTGCCGCCGTCCTTGATCGCGTTGGCGAGTCTCTCGAGGCACACCACGTTGGAGGCATCCTGCCAGCTCTGCAGGCGGACCTTGAACGGCGGTTCCGGCGCCGAGAAATACGTGGTCTTCACGCGGCGCTTCTTTCCCAGCGCGTCGGCCGCGAACCGGGCGCTGAACCCGGTCAGGTCCAGCTTCCTCATGGCGCTGGACACCAGTCGGTTGGTGGCGGCGAAGGGATAAAGCTCCTCGAGGTCGGTGGCGCCGAAGAGATTCGCGAGCGTCTCCACGCGCTCGTGCAATTGCGGTGGAATCGTGTCCTTGAGCGTCGTCCCCTCCGGGAGCTTCTCCGCGCGCGCGTAGGCTGCGCTGTCACTCGGGTCCATCGTCCAGTAGCCGGAAAAGTCGATGATGAGTTCCTGCGAACCCTGCAGCAGGCGATCGAAGACCTTCGAGTTCCACTGGGTCTGGCGCGGGTAGGGCGACACTTCGCCGAGGATCCACATGACGTGGTTGCCCTTGGACACCTTCCACAGCCCGGGGCCCGGCTGCACGCCCGTGACCACGATGACTTGCATGTCGGCGGGATCATCTGCCGGCGGGGGAGGCGCGGTGCTTCCCGGTTCTTCTGCCGCTGCGAGTGTCCAACTGAAGGCAAGGGCAATACCCGCAAGACAGGATCGGCGCATGTAGACAATTCCTCCTGGGTCATCCGCTGAACGGTTGCGACGTCTCGAGCCCGCGCAGGATAGCGGCTCGAGTCTTGCGCGGGTACGGCTGACCGTGAATGATCGTGGATGTTTCGATTTGCCCGCACGAGTAGTTCGGGCAATGGATCACGCCTTCGTTACCCCGGGCGACGCATCGGCAGGTTCGAGGTGGTGATGCCGCCCTTGAGCACGTAGGCGTCGAAGCCGCGCTCCGACAGGATGAACGCGGCGGCCGACGATCGGCGCCCCGTGTCGCACACCACCACGTACGGCGTCTTGCGATCGAGGGCATTGAGCTTCAGGCGCACGAAGTACAGCGGGATGTTCATCGACCCTTCGACGGCGAGGTTCTGGAACTCCGACGGCAGGCGCACGTCGAGCCACTGGCCCTTGTTCTGGATGATCTTCAGCGCCTGCTGCTCGTCCACCCAGCGCAGCAGCGGCTCGTGCATGAGGTCACGGAAGTCCTGCTTGTTGAGCCGCATCAGCACGCCGTCGGACAGCATGGTCACGGTGGCATTGCGCTTGGCCTCGGCGATCAGCGCTTCCTCGCCGAAGGTCTCGCCGACGCCGAGCTCGGCGAGCTTGATGCCCTTCTGGTTGAGCGGCGATTCGCGCGTCACCAGGCAGCGGCCCTTCACGATGGCGTAGAAGTAATCGCCTTCGTCTCCCTGCTTGATGACGACCTCGCCGGCGCGGTACTGCTGGCGGTTCATGCGCATGAAGATGGCCTGCAGGTTGGCCGGCGGAATGCGATGGAAGGCCTTGGTCTGCAGCAGCGTGGTCATCCAGTCGCTGTCGGTATCGCCGCCACCGAACTGTGCCTGCAGCTCGCCGACTTCGTAACTGCCGGTCTGGTCCCAGGTGATCATCACGTCGAGCAGGTCGGAGTCGATCGCCAGGTAATCGACGTCCTCGACGCAGCGTGCCGTGACCTTGCGCGGCACGCTCTGGTTGAGCGGCGCGCGCGCATCGGCGGAGCCCCCTTCGACCATGGCGACGGTGCGGCTCTTTTCGCTGATCTCGACCAGCCCGCGGATGACCCAGATGGTGCGCTTGTCGGCGTCACCCTCCTTGAACAGGGTGCGGCCGGCCGTCAGTTGCTTGACGGTCACTTTCTTCGCGAGCGCGTGCAGATTTTCCCGCTTCATTCCCTCGAGCGGGGTCAGGGAGCGCAGGAGTTCCACGCTGACTTCTTGGGAATCGGACGACATGCGCCGGATGCTAGCACGCCACCTGCGGCGACTCAGTCGTGGCTGCGAAGTTCCGACCAGCCCGTGTCCGGAGTGAAGCGCGCGCCATGTGCCCGCGCCAGTTCGGTGAGCCGCGCCACGACCGCATCGATGCCGCGCTTGCGCGCATAGGTGAGCGGGCCGCCGCGGAACGGTGCAAACCCCGAGCCGAAGATCACGCCGGCATCGATGAGATCGGCATCGGCCACGATCTTCTCGCGCAAGACCGCCGCGCACTCGTTCGCGAGCGCAAGGATGAGTCGATCTTCGAGATCGGCGGGCGGTTCCCCCGTGACCCGCGGCTTCTGTGCCTTGCCATCCCGCCAGACGTAGAAACCCTCACCGGATTTGCGCCCGAGTTTTTTCGCAGCGATCAGGGCGTCGAGTCGCGAGGTGTCGGGCTTCTGCTTGTTCAGCGCGGCGCTCACGATGTCGCCCACGTGCTTGCACACGTCGAGTCCCACCACGTCGGCGAGTTCGACCGGACCCATGGGCATGCCGTAGCGAAGCGCGGCCTCGTCGATGACCTCGATGGGAATGCCGTCCGCCGCGGCGAACATGGCCTCGTAGAGGTAGGGCACGAGCACGCGATTCACCAGGAATCCCGGGGAGCTCCTGCAGGGCAGCGGCAGCTTGTCGATCTTGCGCGCGAACGCGATCGCCTTCTGGATCGCAGCTTCGCTGCTCGCTTCGCCGCGCACGATTTCCACGAGCGGCATCTGCGCCACGGGATTGAAGAAGTGGATGCCCACCAGCCTGCCGGGGTCCGGCAGCTGGTCATCGAGCTTCTCGAGCATGATCGACGAGGTGTTGGAGCCGAGGATGGCCTGCGGCTTCATGCGCGGCTCGATGCGCGCGAACAGTTCGTGCTTGGCCTCGACGCTTTCGAAGATGGCCTCGATGATCACGTCGGCGCCGGGCACGCCGTCGCCGGGCACATCCGCGGTGATCCTGGTCATGAGGATGGCCGCCTTGTCGGCGTCCTTGAGCCGCTTCTCGAATCCTTCGCGCGCGCGTTTCAGCGCGGGCTGGATGAATTTCAGCTCGCGATCCTGCAGCGTCACGTTGAGCCCGCGCTGCGCGCACCAGGCCGCGATGTCGCCGCCCATGACGCCGGCGCCCACCACGTGCACGCGCTCCAGTGGCACCCGCGCCTTGCCGCCGAGGTTCTTGAGGCGGTCCTGGAGGGTGAATACGCGCACCAGGTTGCGGGAAGTCTCGCCCACCATCAGCGTCGCGATGGAATGTGCCTCGGCCGCGTACGCGGCGGCGCCGTGCGCGCCGTGGCGGCTCCACAGGTCGATGATGGCGTAGGGCGCGGGGTAGTGTTCGGGGCGCGCCTTGGCGCGCACCTGCGCGAGCAGCGATCGCCGCACCAGCGGACGGATCGGCGCCCATGACAGCAGGCGATCGAGCAGGCCGGCACGCCGCGGCCTGGGCTGCCGCGCAATGAGCTCACGCGCCGCGGCTTCGGCATCCGCCGGGAAGACCACGCGATCGAAGAATCCGGCGCGCTTCGCCTGGGACTCACGCAGCGTCTTGCCGGTGAGCATCATCTGCATGGCCGCGCGCACGCCGGCAATGCGAACGCTGCGCACGGTACCGCCGAAACCGGGGTGAATGCCGAGCATCACCTCCGGCAGGCCCACGGAAAGCCGGTCGCTGCGAACACCGACACGGTAGCGACACGCCATCGCGAGCTCCAGCCCTCCCCCCAGCGCGAAGCCGTCGATGATGGCGACGCTTGGGCAGGGCAGAGCCTCGAGCCGGTCGAAGACCTGGTGGGCCTCGCGCACCATCTGCTCGGCCTGCGCGGCACTGTCGAGTTCGCCGAATTCCTTGACGTCGGCGCCGGCAATGAAGCCACTCGACTTGCCCGAACGGATGATCAGCCCGCGCGGCGGTGACAGCTCGAGCGCGCGTACGTGGGCTTCGAACTCGAGCAGCGTGGCGCGCGACAGCACGTTGGTGGACGTGCCGGGCTTGTCGAAGGTGAGCCGCACGATGCCGTCGGCATCGGCTTCGCGTGCCCAGGCGACCGGGGCGTTGGAATTCATGCGCTAACTTAAGCCACGGCGGTCCGCGACGCCACGGCACCGCGGACATTGAAGTCGCAGAGGATCGGCCGGTGATCGGAGAAGCGCACGTCCGGCACCTGGAAATTGGTGACTTCGATTTCCTTGCTGACCAGGACGAAGTCCAGCTCGATGCGCGGGATGCGCGCCGGGAAAGACGGCAGGTTCTTCTCGTTGGCGCTGCGCAGGCCGGCGGCCCGCATGAAGAGATAGATCTCGTGCGTGCCCCAGAAAGTATTGAAGTCGCCGGTGACGATGACCGGCTTGTGCGATTTGGCGATCAGGTCGTGCAGGTAACGCAGCTGGTACTGGCGCTGGCGGTACTTGAGCGCCAGGTGCACGAGGAAAATGCAGACATTGTCGAGCTCGAGCTCGATGATCAGGCGCTTGATGCCGGTGTCGAAGTAGTGGAAGCGCTCGCCCTCGACGCGCGGCGCGGCCAGGAAGGCATTGCCCTGCTTGCGCACGATCGGCATGAGGTTGTTGATGGAGCTCTTGCCGTACTTGCACTCGTAGGTGCTGTAGTGGCCCAGCGAATCGGCGATGTGCTCGGCCTGGTTCAGCATGCCGCTGCGAACCGAGCCGATGTCGACCTCGATGAGGCCGACGATGTCCGGATCCTGTTGCTTCACGAAGGTCGTGATGTTGTCGAGCACGCGCCGGCTGGAGCGCAGGTAACCCGCTCCCGGGAAGGGCAGGTGAAAGGCCGGGCCGGTGCCCGTGGCGTAGCGGATGTTGTAGACGAGCAGTCGCAAGCGATTCGATGCTAACGTTGCGGCGCACAAATGTGGAGTGGGCGCGCGGGTGCGGAGACTAAACTACACTTAAGGCAGGTCCTTGGGTCGGTCGACATGTCACAAAACAATCCAATTCGCCTGTTCGTCACGCACGCGTGGGAGACCTCCGACGAGTACCTGCGGATCTTCGAGTACCTCGAGAGCGCGCGAAACTTCTTCTACAAGAATCTGTCTGCGCCCGAGCGCGCGCCCTCGGGCGGCAAGGAAGCCGACCGCGAAGAGCTGCGCAAGCAGATGGCCCAGGCCGAATGCGTGATTGCCCTTCCGGGTTTGTATCGGCAACAGAGCGAGCTGATGCTGTTCGAAATGACCTTCGCCAAGGCCTCGGACAAGCCGGTCATCCTGATGAAGCCGTTCGGCGCCAACGCGGTACTGCCGACGGCCATCACCTCGCTTTCCGACCAGACGGTGGACTGGGACGGGCGCGCGTTGGTCGACGCCATCAAGGCGCAGGCGCGCCACGAAGAATCCCAGCGCTGGGACACCATCGAATTCAAGCTGGACTAGGGCGCGGACGCGCCCTTTGCTCTAACTACTAACCTTCGGCCGCGAACAGCTGCACGACGGCGCCGCCGGCGTTCGGCGCGACCGGTACCGGCAGTTCCAGCTCCGGCTGGCGCGTGATGCGGCAGAACATGCGCACGATCAGCGAGGCGTGTTTCTCGGCTTCCTCGTTCGACATCTTGCGGATCGTGGCGCGCACCGCGTCTTCGCCGCGCAGCGGGCGCTCGCGCTGCATCTGCGATGCGAGCTCGAGGAACTGCAGGCGGATCTCGCGCGGCACGTCATCGGGGTCGATGTGCGCGAGGCACTGGCGCCAGGCGCCCTCGAGCCGTTCCTTGATGGCGCCGGAGCGCGTGAAATGCAGGGTGGCAGATTCGAGCCGATCGTAGATACGCGACATGAGCATCCTTCGTTATCGCCAAGGGGAGGCGCGCGCCATCCGTCGTTGCGCTCCAAACCTGACGTAACGCCTTTAGTTGTAGTTGTAGCGGAGACCCTGATCCGTCAATGGCGTACGGCGCAAATATAGCGCGGTGTCTTTCAAATGCAACGGGAAAAATGCGCCAGTCGACGCGGCCGGCGGCGCAACCCGGCGAGCACGCCGAGCAAGGTCAGTGTGAGTAGTTCGAAGGATCCGCCGCCGCCCTTCTTCTTGGCGGTGGTGGGCGAGGGGGTGACGGGCGGGGGAGTGACGGGCGTGACCGGGGTCGGCCCGGAAGTGACCGGGCTGGCGCAGGGGCTCGTGCCGGCCGAGGCGGGCGCCGCGCTGCTGGCGCGAGTGGGTTCGACCAGTACGTCGGCCGTATCGGCCTGACCGAGGTCGTCGGTCACCGTGAGCCGCAGGGTGATCGACCCGCTGCTCGGCGCAATTACCGACGCGGCCGACGAATTTGCGCCGGTGATCGCGGGCGGATCGACGGTCGGCGCCACCACGGTCCAGGCAAAACCCGCGAGGGTACGCGCGCAGGCCGCGGCGCTGGCCGCGGCATCGAGGTTCACGTCCTGGCCGGCAGACACGTTCGAAGGCAGAGCGACGGCGGCGATCGGACGCTCGGCAGCGTGGACGGAATTGGCGGCATCCACCATGCCTGCACCGCAGGTGCCCGTCGTGCACAGGCACTGCTCGAGCTGGAAGTCCTGGTCACTGGCCGGGACGTGGCAGATCGGCGTACCGGGCGCGTCGGCGACCGAAGTCGGAAACGGGCGCGCGCCCTCGCGCAGCCGCGCCAGCAGCTGCGCGGTCGAGAGGTTGTTGTTCGTCGAGAGCATGAGCGCCGCCACGCCCGAGACGATGGGCGAGGAGAAGCTGGTGCCGAGGTTGGGGCTGTTCTGGTCGGTGAAGCTGTGGGTACCAGGCTTCTTGGTGCCGTTGTTCGAGGTGGTGTCGAGCGAGAACAGGCAGGGCCCGCCGTTGATGTTCACGCAATTGCCGCCGGGCGCGGCGATGGTGACTTCGGGACCGAGATTGCTGAACCCGACCTTGCTGCCGGCATGGCGGATGGCCGCAATGGCGGCGACGCCCGCGCAATTGGCCGGTGACGACACCATCGTGCCTTCATTGCCCGCGGAAACCACCACCAGCACCTTGCGCGCCGTCAATTCCCGGATGACATCGCGATAGCTCGGCTCGCAGGCACCCGTGGCGCCCAGGCTCATGTTGATGATGCGTGCCGGGGTCGGATTGACGGGTGCTCCCGGGACCGGAAGCCCCGCGGCCCAACGCATGCCGGCGATGATGTCGCTGTCGGGGCCACCGCACTTGCCGAGCACACGCACCGGCAGGATGAAGGAATTCCAGCTCAGGCCAGAAACGCCCGATGCGTTGTTGGTCAGCGCGCCGACCATGCCGGAGACACGCGTGCCGTGCCAGGAACTGTCGGACACGGAGCAACCTGCAAATTCCGGTTTGGACGTATCCGTCTGGGTAACCCAATCTCCCGGATCGGACGGATCGGCATCGATGCCGTCGCCATCGTTGGCCTGGGCCGCATCGCTGATGAAGTCGTAACCCGGGAGCAACTTGCCATTGCGGTCCGCACGCCCGAGGTCCGGATGGTCATACAGCACGCCGGTGTCGAGGACCGCGACCACCACGCCATTGGACCCTTTCTGGCGATCCCAGGCGCCGATGGCATTGACCGCCGAAACCTCGGTGGCCCTGAGGTACCACTGGCCCGGGAACAAGGGGTCGTTGGGACTGGTGGCCTGCGGGTAGCGGCGATGGTCGATCACCGCATATTCGACCTCGGGATCTGAACGCAGCCGCTCCAGGGCTTCCTCGGTACCCAGGCTGGTACTCACCGTGGTGGCCAACATCGTCGACGAGATCTCGCGACGCGCGGCCATGTCGAGCCCGGAGCGCTTGCCCAATGCGCGGCCACGGTCGCCCAGGCTGGAAAGCTTCTGCTGCGAGCCCTCGGGCGCACGCAGCTTCACGATCACGCCGAGGCTCGTGTTCCGGGCCGCCGCGGGCGGCTCATGCGACACCGGGTTGTATTCGCCCGCATGCGTGGCGGGCGACGCCTGCAGCGCGGCGACGATCAACAGCGCAGTGAGCAGGCGCGGAGTCGTGTCCATATCGAGTCCTCGGGTCAGTGCCGTGCGAAGGCGACTGCGATTCTGTGGTGATACAGGCCACAAAGGGTTCCCGTCGCCAAAGACCGATACCTGGGCCGCAGAAAATCCCGTACTACGCATAATGTATATTATGGTTAATTACATACATATCTATATGGCTCATTCCAAGGCGCGATATCCCAAACGGCCCGCCACTCGTACCTCGTCCCTCTCCACGTGCACAATCACGCGCTGCGTAAACCAGAGGTCGCTGGAATGAAAATGCGCGCATTGCACGCGGCCTGTTTTCTGTGGGGGATTCTCGCCTTGGATTCATCAGCCGCCGATTCACCGTACGCGCGCTTCGAATCGCTCGACCCGCGTTTCGATGCGCTCCTGCCCGCCAATACCAAAGTCGACAAGCTCGCTGACGACCTGATGTGGTCCGAAGGACCGCTCTGGGATGCGAAGCGCAAGGTGCTGCTCTTTTCGGACATCCCGCGCAACGTCGTCATGCAGTGGCACCCCGACAAGGGCGTGTCGCGCTTCCTGGAGCGCAGCGGCTATACCGGCGCCGCACCGTTCACGGGCCGCGAACCCGGCTCCAATGGGCTCACGTTCGACCTGCAGGGACGTCTCACGCTGTGCCAGCACGGTGACCGGCGGGTTTCGCGCCGCGAACCCGACGGCACCATGGTTCCATTGGCCACCAGCTACGACGGCAAGAAACTCAACAGTCCCAACGACCTGGTGTTCCATCGTGACGGTTCGCTGTACTTCACTGACCCGCCGTATGGACTCCCCGGCACATTCCAGGACCCTACCAAGGAGCTGTCATTCCAGGGGGTGTACCGGGTTTCGCCGGACGGCAAGCTCGCGCTGCTCACCCGGGAACTCGAAGCGCCGAACGGCCTCGCGTTCTCGCCGGACTACCAGACCCTGTACGTGGCGAATTCGCAGAAGGAACGCGCGATCTGGAAAGCGTACCCGGTCAGACCCGACGGCACCCTCGGCGAGGGGCGCGTGTTCGCCGACGTCACGAAGATGTACCAGGAAGGCGACGGCGTGCCCGATGGCCTCAAGGTCGACCAGCAGGGCAACGTATGGGCCACGGCACCGGGCGGCATCTACGTGTATGCCCCTGACGCCACCCTGCTCGGCCGCATCCTCACCGGCGTTCCCACCGCCAACGTCGCCTGGGGCGGTGACGGCAATTCGACGCTGTTCATCACGGCGAACCACCGGGTGCTGCGCGTGCGCACCAAGGCCCGCGGCGTGCCATTGCCCTCGGTCCACGAATCGCACTGACGCACCCAGGGGCGCCGCGCGCAAGTAGTTAGCCGGGACGCTCAGCTCTCGAAGTTCTGGTCCCAGTACTTCTCCATGCGGGCGCGCATCGCGGCGTCCGGCAGCCGGCCGCGCGCCGCCCCCAGGTTGTCCTCCAGGTGCGCGAGGCGCGTCATGCCGGGGATCGCCACGGTGACGGCCGGGTGCGAGATCACGTACTTCAGGAAGACCTGGCCCCAGGTGGTCGCGCCGATCTCGGCGGCCCACTGCGGCAACTCGGCATTGCGCACGCGCGAGAACAGGCTGTTCTCGGCGCGGCGCCCACCGAACGGCAGGTTCACCAGTACGCCGACCCGCCTGGCGAGCGCCGCGGGCAGCACCGCGTCGGCCGCCGCGCGATTCGCCAGCGAATAGTCCACCTGCACGAAATCCAGCGGCTGCGTGTTGATGAGACGCACCATCGCCTCGTGCTGGCTGCCGCTCGAGGTGGTCACGCCGATGTAGCGCAACTGGCGCTTCTTCTTGAGCTCGTTGAGATGCGGGAACAGGACGTCGACGCCGTTGAGGCTGTGGATCTGCACCAGGTCGAGCACGTCGGTGCGCAGGCGGCGCTTCGACTCCTCGATCATGGCCACGCCCTGCGCCAGGTTGCCGTGGTCGGCCGTGACCTTGGTGGCAATGAAGGCCTGGTCGCGATTGCCGATGTCGGCCAGCAGCTCGCCGATGGTTTCCTCGGACTGGCGATAGGCCGGCGCCGTGTCGATGACCGAGGCGCCGGCCGCCGTCAGCCCGGCGAGCACTTCGCGGCGCGCAGCTTTTTCCTCGGCGGTGGTGGGACTGTAGTTGTTGGTCCCCACGCCGATGATGGCCAGCCGTTCACCCGTGGACGGAATGGCCTTGGTGATCAGCGGAACGGCGGGCGGCTTGGGCTCGTCGTCCTTCTTCTTGTCCGCGGCCCAGGCGGCCATGCTTCCCGCACCCGCCAGGGCCGCCAGTCCCACCTTGATGACCCGTCGTCTGCCCTCTCGCCGTCCCGTCACTTCTTCCTCCTGGCACCCTTCTTCGCCGCGCCCTTCTTCATCGGACGCTTCTTCGACGTCTTCCTTTTCAGCGCCGACCTCTTCGCGGATTTCTTCGCAACCTTCCCGGCCGCCTTCTTCGCGACTTTCTTCACCGGCTTCCGCGCGACCTTCTTGGCGGCCTTCTTTACGACCTTCTTCTTCGCCGGAGGTTTCGCCGCGGGTTTCGTGGCGGGCTTTGGCCTGGCCGCCCTGGCAGGCGCGGTTTCAGCCGCGATCGAATGGACGGCCACCGCGGCACCCGTGGGATCCGTGAAGGCGGCAATACGGCTGCCACCCGGTACTTCCATGGGCGCGATGAGTTGCTGCGCACCCGATGCGGTCGCGCTGGCGAAGCCCTTGTCGGCGCTCGGGACTCGCACGTAGGGCAGCCAGCACGGCGGGCCGGGTTGGTCGGTGGGCTTGATGTACATCCCACCGCGCTCCTTGCCGTTCTGGCCGAAGATCAGGTACACGCCGGTCGGCCCCATGTCCATGCGCCGGATCGCGTCCCAGCCGAACAGGCCGCTGTAGAACGCGAACGCGGCTTCGTTGTCGCTGGTCGCGAGCTCGTGCCAGGAGAAGTTGCCGAGCGCCGGAGGACCTTCCGATTCGGGCCGCGCATTCTCCGGATCGATGATCGCGAATGCCGCGCCTTGCGGGTCCTTGAGAACCGCGTAGCGCCCCGCGCCCGCCATGTCGGCCGGTGCCTTGACCAGCGAACCACCGGCGCGCACCGCGGCATCGGCAATGCCATCGACATCACGCGTCCCGATGTACTGCACCCAGTGCGCCGGGAACTCGGCGGGAAGGTCGGCCGGAATCTGCATGATTCCCGCGACCGGGCCGGAGTCGGCGTGGCACACGGTGTAGGCAGGATCGAGCGGCCAGGGAATGGTCTTCCAGCCGGTGAGTCTCGAATAGAAGGTCTTTGCAGCCGGCACGTCGCGGGTCATGAGCTCGTGCCAGACGAATCGGCCACGCACATCGACAGCTTCCATGGGCAGATCTCCGTTGTGGGGTTCGAAGAATGCGCAGGGATAATAGCCGGCGCCTCTCCAAATGTTTTACGGAGTTGCCTGTGGCTGCGATGGGTTTTCGACCGGTGGCGTCGCTGGCTTGCGTGGATAGATGCCGATGATGGTGCCGTCTTCCTGTCGCCGCGCGAAACCGAGCCCGTTGGCGAGCGCGTAGGTTCCTTCGCACAGCGCCAGCTCCGGCCGCGGCGGGATCTTCACGTCGCCGCCAGGGATCTCGATCTCGATGTGTTTGACGTTCAGGCCCAGCGCGCCGGTCATGCCGCTGAGGTAAGTCTCGAGTTCTTCCTTGAACTGTTGGCTCAACCCCGCGTCATTCCGAAGGAAATATGCCGTGAGATGGCGCGCCAGCGGCGTCGCCTTCTGCATCTCGCGCATCACGATGGCCTGCTCGCTGTCGAGGGTCCAGAACGAGGTCTGGGCCAGGTATTCGCCCACCTCGGAGGGCACCGAGGGGTCGTCGGCGCGAATTGCGGGCGTCTTCACGTGGAGCACGCCGTCCGGCGTCAGGTTCAGGCTGGTTTCGGCGAGGTCGAGCTCGTAGTTGAGCTTGGCCGGCCAGATGACCATGACCTGCGGATTGACGCCGCGCACCTCGGGGCATGCCTTGTACCAGACGGTGACCTGGCGCTCGTGTTCGATGATGGCGCGGGTCCGCATCTGCGTGACCATCACCATCAGCGGGCTTTCTTCCGCGTCCTTGCGCGACCACCATGCATATCCCGCGGCACCGATGGCCACGGCGATGATCACGGCAACGAGATTCTTGAGCATGGATCCTCCGCAGCCAGGGATGACTAGGCCACTTCGAACAGTCCGGCGGCGCCCATGCCGCCGCCAATGCACATGGTCGCCACCACCCACTTCGCGCCGCGGCGCTTGCCCTCGATGAGCGCGTGGCCCACCAGGCGCGAACCGGTCATGCCGTAGGGATGGCCGAGCGCAATGGCTCCGCCATTCACGTTGAGCCTGTCATCGGGAATACCGAGCCTGTCGCGGCAGTAGATCACCTGCACTGCGAAGGCTTCGTTGAGCTCCCACAGATCGATGTCGGAAATCTTCTTGCCGGCGCGTTCCAGCAGTTTGGGAATGGCGAACACCGGGCCGATGCCCATCTCGTCGGGCTCGCAGCCGGCCACCGCGAAGCCGCGAAAGATTCCGAGCGGCGCGAGGTTGAGCCGCGCGGCGCGCGAGTCACTCATGACCACGCAGGCCGAGGCGCCATCCGAGAACTGGCTGGCGTTGCCGGCCGCGATCACGCCGCCCGGCGTCGCGGCGCGGATCTTCGCCACGGCCTCGTAGGTCGTGTCCGCGCGAATGCCCTCGTCGGCCTTGACCGTCAGCGTGCGGGTGCCGAGACGCCCGCTGTCCCGATCGGCCACGCCCATGGTGACTTCGATGGGCACGATCTCGTCGGCGAATCTCCCGGCCGCCTGCGCGGCGGCGGCGCGCTGCTGGCTCTGCACGCCGTAGTGGTCCTGCGCTTCGCGTGGAATCCGGTAGCGCTGCGCGACGTTCTCCGCGGTCTGCAGCATGTTCCAGTAGATAGCCGGCTGGTGCTCCTCGAGCCAGCTCTCCCTGGCCATGAACAGGTTCATGCGGTCGTTCTGCACGCAGGAGATCGACTCGACACCACCGGCGACGAAGACCTCGCCTTCGCCCGTGGCGATGCGCTGCGCGGCGAGCGCGATGGTCTGCAAGCCGGACGAACAGTAGCGGTTCACCGTCATGCCGGCCGTGGTCACCGGGCAGCCGGCGCGCAGCGCGATCTGCCGCGCGATGTTGAAGCCGGTGGCGCCCTCGGGGTTGGCGCAGCCCATGAGCACATCCTCGACCGTGGCCGGATCGATGCGCGCGCGCTCCATGGCCGCGCGCACCACGTGCCCGCCGAGCGTCGCGCCATGGGTCAGGTTGAACGAGCCGCGCCAGGAGCGGGTGAGCGCGGTGCGGGCGGTGGACACGATGACGGCGTCAACCACGACGCTTCTCCTTGCGCGCCGGTCGCTGCTGCTTCGGCCTGGGCTTCGGTTTCGACCTGGGTTTCGGCTTCGGTGCCGTCGCCGCCTGATCGAAATCCGCACCGGCAGCCGCCAGCCGCGTGAGCAGCGGCGCGGGCTTCCAGGACCGCGGGTCCGCGTGCGCGTTGCCGGCGAATTCGCGCATGCGGCGCAGCACCGTGCGCAGGCCGACGCGACTCGCATGGAACATCGGCCCGCCGCGCACCAGCGGGAATCCATAGCCGGTGAGGTACACCACGTCGATGTCCGAGGCGCGCAGCGCGATGCCTTCTTCGAGGATACGTGCGCCCTCGTTGACCAGCGCGTACACCAATCGGTCGACGATCTCGGCGTCGCTGAACTTGCGCGGCGCCAGGTCGAGCGCGCGCCGTTCCTCGTCGATGATCTTGTCCACGACCGGATCCGGCAGGGCATCGCGCTTGCCCGCCTCATAGCGATACCAGCCGGCGCCGGACTTCTGGCCGAAGCGCCCGAGCTCGCAGAGGCGGTCGGCGATGCGCATCGGCCGCATTTTGGGGTGTTCGGCGTAGTGACGCTTGCGGATGTGCCAGCTGATGTCGTTGCCCGCAAGATCCGACATGCGGAACGGGCCCATGGCGAAGCCGAAGGCCTCGATGGCCGAATCGATCTGCTGGGGCGAAGCGCCCTCTTCGACCATGAGCAGCGCCTGCCGCGAGTACGGATCGATCATGCGATTGCCGATGAAGCCATCGCACACGCCGGCCACCACCGCGGTCTTGCCGATGCGCCGGGCCAGCGACAGCGCGGTGGCGAGCACTTCGGGGCGCGTCTTCCTGGCGTTCACGACTTCCAGCAGCCGCATGATGTTCGCGGGGCTGAAGAAGTGCAGGCCCAGCACATCGCCGGGCCGCCTGGTGAACGCGGCGATGGCATCGACGTCGAGTGTCGAGGTATTGGTGGCAAGGATCGCGCCACGCTTCGCGACCCGATCGAGCTCGCGGAACACCGACTTCTTGACTTCGATGTCTTCGAACACCGCTTCGATGATCAAGTCGGCCGAGGCGGCGGCCGAGAATTCCAGCGACGGCGAGACGAGGCCGACACGTCGCGCCGCCTCTTCGGCCTTGAGCTTGCCCTTGGCCACCGCGCCTTCGTAGAACTTGCGGATGCCGGCGACGCCGCGTTCCAGCGCCTCGGCCTTGGCATCGAGCAAAGTCACCGGGATACCCGCGTTGGCGAAGCTCATGGCGATGCCGCTGCCCATGGTGCCTGCGCCGACCACCGCGACCTGCGCAACCTGGCGCTGCGGCGTCTTCTCGTCGATCCCGGGCACCTTCGAGGCCGCGCGTTCGGCGAAGAACGCATGGCGCAGCGCCTGCGACTCCTGGCTCGCGATCAGCTCGCCGAAAATCTTCTGCTCGGCGGCCATGCCGGTCGCGAACGGTTGCAGCGAGGCGGCGACCGCCTCGAGCGCGCGCAGCGGCGCGGCCATGCCGCGCGACACCGCGGCGACACTGGTGCGGGCGAATTGCAGGAAGGCTTCCGCCTGGCGATGTTGCACCCGCAGTTCGCGCACGCGGCGCACCGGGTACCCCTGCTCCGCGAGCTTGCGCGCGAAACCGCGTACGGCATCGACCAGTGAACCGGTCGCGATCGCGTCGAACAGCGCGCTGTCCTTGAGCATCGAGGCCGGAACCGTGGCGCCGGAGACGATGAGATTGAGCGCGGTCTCGAGGCCGACGAGCCGCGGGAAACGTTGCGTGCCGCCCGCGCCCGGTATGAGCCCGAGCTTGACCTCGGGGAAGGCAATCTTCGAATCGGCCAGCGCCACGCGGTAGTGGCAGCCGAGCGCGACTTCCAGTCCGCCGCCCATGCAGGCGCCGCTGATCGCGGCGATCACCGGCTTGGCGGAATCCTCGAGCGCATCCACGACGCGCGGCAGGAAAGGATCCGCGTAGAACGCGCCACCGGAGAATTCCTTGATGTCCGCGCCGCTCGAGAAGGCGCGCTCGCCGCCGATGAGCACGATGGCCTGGACCCGGGGGTCGGCCGCGGCGCGGTCGATGCCGTCGACGATCCCGACGCGCAGCGCATGTGACAGCGCGTTCAGCGGCGGATTGTCGAGCGTGAGCCAGGCGATGCCGGAGTCGACCTTGTAGCGAAGCGCTGTCATGGCTCGATGATAAACACGCCCGCGCTCGGCCGTCGATCAGGCGGAGTCACAGGATCACGCGGCGCCAGGCGCCGCGCCGCCAGCGCCACAACATGCTCGAACCTAACAAGATCACGTAGCACATCAGCGCGATCCAGCCTCCGCGCGCGCCCATGCCGGCTTGCGGCAACCCGTCTATCCATCCGGCGCCGGGCGCGAAGATCAGCGTGTGGGCCAGCGGCACGAAGAAAAACCACGACAACACCAGCGCGGTCGCGGCCGGCACGCGCGTGTCGCCCGCGCCGCGCAGGCAGAAACCCGCACCGCAGTAGAAGCCGTCGAAGACCTGGTAGGCAGCCGCGGGCCACAGCAGCACCAACCCGAGCGCCACCACCTCGGCGGCAGAGGCGCCGCCGCTGCTCACGAACAGCGGCAGGACCCACGGCCCGACCACGATCAGCAGCACCGCGACGCAGGCCATGAGCGCCACGCACAGCGCGATGACGCGGTTGCCGAGCTTGTTCGCCCAGTCGCGGCTGCCCGCGCCGATCGACTGGCCGACGAGCGTGGTGCCGGCCAGCGCGATGCCGATGGTCGGCATGTATGCCATCGAGGTCAGCGCCATGACGATCTGGGTCGCCGCCGCGCCCACCGCGCTGGTCTGCGCGATCATCATCTGCGACAGCGCCAGGCCCAGCACGTCGGCGCCGTACATGACCCCGATCGGCAGTCCCACCCTGAGCTGCGCGAGGATCACGCGCAGCTTCGGCCGCCACATGAGCGACGAGCGATATTCCCTGCCGATGCGCCCGCGCAGGAACAGCCACAGCGCCAGCAGCAGCCCGACGGTCTGCGCGACATTGGTGCCCCAGGCCGAGCCCTTCATGCCCATGCCGAGTTCGAACATGAAAAGCTGGTTCGCCGCCGCGTTGGTCACCGTGGTCACCACCACGACCAGCATCGTGAAGCGCACGGCGGATATTCCGTTGAAGAAACCCATGGCCGCCCAGCCCATGGAGCCGATGAAGGCGCCGCCCATGCGCGGCGTCCAGTACTCGAGCGCCAGCGCCTCGACGCGCTGATCCAGGCCGAAGGGATGCAGCAGCCAGGGGCCGGCGAAGGCCAGCGCCAGGAACACCGGCACGATGGCGAGCGACGCCCACAGCGCATTCCACAGCGCGCGCGCCGCATGGGCCTTGCGCCGGCTGCCGAACGCCTGCGCGACGAAGGTCTGTACCGCGAGTCCCACTCCGCCGAACAGCAGCACCGCGCAGGTCAGGATCCAGTAGATAGCCCCCATGGCGGCCACGGCGTCGGTCGAGAGCCGGCCGATGAACCACAGGTCGGTCAGGTTGAGCAGCGACTGCACCGCGTTGGTCGCCATCAGCGGCGCGGCCAGCCTGAGGATGGCGCCCATGTCGACGTGCGGCCTCCCGGCGGCGTCGACGCGCCGCGCGGGCAGGCCCGCGGATCGCATGGCGTCGTTCACGGGGCCGCCGGCGCTTCGCCGGCCTGGACGCGCCGCGTTTCGAAGGCGCGCCCGAGCGTGCGCGTCGAGAACAGCAGGCCGACGCACAACGCCACGCAGATCCACGACATGCCGATGACCCCGGCGCCTTCGACCAGCTTGTACACGGCCTGCCCGCCGACATCGCTGCCGCGCTGCAGGACGGTATCGATGAGGCTCTTGCTCTTGAACTTGCTTTCCGGGTTCAACACGGTGAACAGCATTTCACGCGGCGGCTTGCCGAGCCCGTAGTCGGCCGCGCGCCGGATCACCTGCGTGACCAGCAGCACCGCGCCAGCCGGCACCAGCGCCAGCAGCACGAAACTCGCGCCGACCAGGGCCGGCATCGCCGACAGGCTGAGCGCCACGCTGCCGCGTCGCGTGAGCCAGCTGACGATGACCGCCTGGAAGAACAGCGCGAGCACGCTCACCGCGATCTCGAGGTTGGCGAACATGGCCGCGCGTTCCTCGGCGCTCGGAAACAGCGACGCGATGTACTTGCCCTGCTCGTTGTACATGAAGGCGCCGATGGTCTGCCCGATGATGATGATCCCGGCGATACCGAGCAGGTACGGCGAGGTGCACAGCCGCCGCAGGTCGTCGAGCGCACGGCCGCCCACCGCGATCGCGCCGTCGGGTACCGCGCGGCCTCCCGCGCAGTCACGCAGCACCGCGCGCGCATGGCTCACCAGCGCCGCCGAAAGCAGGATGCCGATGCAGGCACCGACGATCAGCGGCGGCAGGCCGCGCTCGATCACCAGGCCACGCACCAGCAGATTTCCCACGATCGCGCCCAGGCTGCCGCCGGCCGCGACGTAGCCGTAGAAGCGCTTCGCCAGTTCCGGCCGCCACACGTCCGACATCGCGCTCCAGAACACCGCGATCAGCAGCAGGTTGGACGTCGTCAGCGTCACGAAATAGGTCGCCGCCAGCACGCGGTTGTGCGGCCTGGCGGCGAGCGCGCACGCCAGCGCGATGAAGACCACCGCGAAGGCGACGTTGACCAGCCACAACAATCGCGTGCGCGGCGTGCGCGCCACCAGCCACCAGTAGATGGGCAGCATCACGCAGGAGGCCGCCAGCACCATCAGGAACAGCTCGAAGTTGTTGCGCACGCCGACTTCGAGCGCCAGCGCCTCGCGGATCGGGCGCAGCACGTAATAGCCGCCGAGCAGGCAGAAGCAGGCGGCCGCGGCGGCCAGCAGGGCGCGTCGCTCGCCGCGGCTGGCGGCCCGGGACTCACCGGGTCGCGCGCCGGTGTTCACCGCAACGACTTCAGCGTCCCCGCCAGGTGCGGCTTCTCACCCTGGGCATCGCGCAGGGCGAACGCCGAGCCGTTCTCGATCGGCCAGCGCTGCAGGGTCATCCACGACGGCATGTAGATCGGTAGTTTGAAGGTCACCGAGTACTCGCAGCCGCCGTTGAAGCGCTCCGGCTCGAAATCGGAAGCCGCGCGGCCGAGCGACCACATGCCGTGCGCGATGGCGCGCGGGAAGCCGAAGGCGCGCGCGGTGAGGTCGCTCATGTGGATGGGATTCACGTCGCCGGAGATGAAGCCGTAACGCCGCCCGAGGCCCGCGGGTGCGCGGAAGCTGCTCGACTGCACCGCGACGCCCTCGGGCGCTCCCTCGATGGTGCGCGCGCTGCTGTTGGGACGCGTGCCCGGCGCGGGCCGCCGGCGCGCGAGGAAAGTGCAGGTCTCCTCCCACAGCGGCTCGCCGGCGACCACGTAGTCGGTGTGCAGGTCGAATTCCTGGCCGCGATCGGTTTCGCGGTGGCCCTCGATCCACGAACGGATCTCGGCGGGCTCCTCGGCCGAGAGCGGCTGGCGCATGGCGATGCGGTTCTGCACGTGCACCAGGCCCATGATCTTCACCGGGAAGGCCTCGGCGCCGAGCATGGCGAGGTGCAATGGCATGGCGAGCACGTGTGGATAGGCGATCGGCAAGGTCGCGCCCGCGGCCGCGCCGCAGACCTCGGAGTACGCCGCGAGGTGCTTGCGGTCGATGCGCACCTTGCTGAGCCGCGCCTCGATGCGCGGCACCGCCCCGCCCTCCGGCACGAGCGTCGGCTTCCGCGACACCATGATCTTCGGATACATCGACCACACGGCGGGCGCGCGCGCGAACTCGAGCGAATGCTTGGCCTGCATCTGCATGGAATCCCCGGGATTCGTGACTACGGCGCGGTGCGATCGATGACGATGTTCAGCCTGCCGTCCTGGCCGACATGATAGCTAACTTGTCCGAACGGGTCGCCGCTGGTGGCCGTGGGCGTGCCACCGAGCGCAACGCGCGCCACCACGTCGAGCTGCTGGCCCGCCGAGATGTGACGCGAGGGCATCATGGCGTCGGCCGGAGTCAGCTCGACGTCCACGGGGAACCGGGCCACCAGGCGCTTGGCCGCGAACGGCGGCCCGGGATTCTGCGGATCGCGCGCCGCGACGAACAGCGAGGTGCCCGCCGGCACGCGGCGCGCGAGCTCGGGCGAAATGGTGACGCGTACGGAGATGATCGCGGCACCACCGGCGCCGGCCGTCGCCGCCGATGCGGCTTCCGTATTGCCGAGCTGCGCCTCGATCGCGGCCACGCGTGTCTCGATGATCTGGCGCACTTCGGGTGGCGGATTCAGCGCGAGCATCTGCTGGAAGCGTTGCTTGGCCTTCGCGAGGTCCCCGCGCGCCATGGCTGCGAACGCGCTGTAGAACGTCGCCTTGGCATTGTTCGGGTCGATCTCGAGGGCGCGCTCGAAGAGCTTGCCGGCCGCGCCCTCGAGCGCCGAGGAATCCTCGGCGACCAGCGACTCACCGACGCCGATGATGGCCTCGACGTTGCTGCCATTGGCGAGCCGGTCGGCGCGCTGGTAGGCGCGGACCGCGAGCGGGTATTGCTCGAGCGTGAGGTAGGAGCGACCCAGCATGAGCCAGCCTTCCAGGTCGTCGGGCTGTGACGCGAGGCGCTTGGCGAGCTTCGCGGTCATCGCCGCGGGTGTGTCCGCGCTTTCGGGCGCGGAGGCATCCCAGGTGTACTTGCTGAATGCTGCGTACAGGCCCGCACCGCCCAGCAGGATGGCGCACAGCACCGTGGCCGCGGCCAGCGTCGAGGCCGGCTGCCCGTCACCCCGGCGCCGCAGCAGGGGCCACAACAGCAGCACGAGCGCGCCCGCCGCCAGGGAGCCGGCGATGAGGATGAAGGCCGTGGTCATCGTGTGAGGTCGTCCGTGTCGACCACGCTGTCGTCCTGGTCCACGAGCTTCGAGCGCCGCCGCACGATGCGGATGCCGATGACCAGCCCCGCGAGCGCCGCGACCAGCGGCGTCATCCACACCCAGGCCGTGGAACGATCCAGCGGCGGGGTGAACAGGATCACCTTGCCGTAGCGCTTGACCATGGAGGCGCGGATCTCGTCGTCGGTCTTGCCCGCCATGATCTGCTCGGCCACGTCGCGCCGCAGGTCCGAGGCCAGGCCCACCGGTGAATCCGCGATGCTGTTGTTCATGCACTGCATGCAGCGCAGCTCGTGGGTCAGCGCCTCGTAGCGCGCCTGCTTCTGGGCATCGGGCAGCACGGTGGTGTCGAGCGCCAGCGCCCGCAGCGACAGCATCACCGCCACGGCAAGCCCGCCCACGCGCGCAACTTTTCGCAAGCGCGCGCTCATGGCAGTCCGCCGTGCTTGAGACGCGGCACGAACTCGCGCTCCCAGTCCTGCACCGTGATCGCTCCCACGTGCCGGTACTGCACCAGTCCCTGCTCGTCGATCAGGAAAGTTTCCGGCGCGCCGTACACGCCGAAATCGATGGCCGTGCGTCCTTCGCGGTCGACCGCGACCACGCTGTAGGGATTGCCGAGTTGCGCCAGCCACTGTTGTGCCGCGGCGTCCTCGTCTTTCCAGCTCAGCCCCACCAGCCGCACCTGGTTCAGGCGCGCGATGGCGAGCAGCGATTCGTGCTCGTCGCGGCACCCGGCGCACCAGGTGCCCCAGACGTTCAGCACCCACGGCTTGCCGGCGAACTCGCGCGACGACACCCGGCGCGATTCCCCCAGCACCGGCAGGTCGAACTCCGGCGCCGGCTTCCCCAACAAGGCCGACACCATGATGCTTTTGTCGGGCGAATGCTTCACGCCGATGTACAACACGCCGGCGAGCGCCAGGAACACGGCGAATGGCAGGATGAAACGGTTCAAGTGGCCTCGGTGGCGGCGCCGGGAACCGGCGGGGTCTCGGCGGCGAGCCGCTTGGCGCGGTAACGCCGGTCGCTGGCGGCCAGTGCGCCACCCAGCGCCATGAGGAACGCGGCCAGCCAGACGTAGCCGATCAGCGGGCGCAGCTGCGCGCGCAATCCCCACCGGCCCTCGCCCATGTCCTCGCCCAGCGCCGCGAACACGTCCATGTTCCAGCGCGCGTCGATGCTGGCTTCCTTCATCTGCGAGCGTTGCACCCAGTAATTGCGCAATTCGGGGTGCAGTGTCGAGAGCGGCCGGCCGTCACGCAGGATGGTCATCTCGGCGCGCACGCCGTCGTAGTTAGGGCCTTCGACCGGCGCGATGCTGTCGAAGCGATAGGCATAGCGGCCGAGCGCCAGCGTCTCGCCGGGGCGCAGCGCCACGTCGCGCTCCACGGTGTACGACTCGACCGCCGACACCGCGATGACGCACACGCCGAGGCCGATGTGCGCGATCGTCATGCCGACCACGGCGCGCGGCAACGACAGCTTGCGGCGCCAGCGATCGACCGGGTCGAACAAGGAGGAAACGATGACCCAGATCCCGAACACGATGCCGACGAGCGACTGCCACTTGCCGAGACCATAGGCGCCGAACACCACCGCGAGACCGAGCACCAGCGCCGCGGCGGCAGCGATCAGGATGCGGCGGCGGCTGTCGCCCACGCGCCCGCGCTTCCACGCGGCATGGATTCCCACGGCCACGAGCGCCAGCAGCCCGAGCGCGATGTACGGGAACGAGCTCGTGAACCAGCCCGAGCCCACCGAGATCGACTGCATGCCGAGCGCATCGTTGACCAGCGGCGCCAGCGTGCCGATCAGCACCACCAGCGCGGCCAGCACCAGCAGGATGTTGTTGTACAGCAGGAAGGCCTCGCGCGACGTGCCGTCGAAGCCCGCCGGCGAACGCAGCAACGGCGCGCGCCAGGAATACAGGATCAGCGCGCCGCCGATCATGCAGACCAGGAAGCCGAGGATGAACATGCCGCGCGTCGGATCGGCGGCGAACGAATGCACCGATACCAGCACGCCCGAGCGGACCAGGAAGGTACCTAACAGGCTCAGCGAGAACGCCAGGATGGCGAGCAGCAGCGTCCAGCTCTTGAAGAGGCCGCGCTTCTCGGTGACCGCGAGCGAGTGGATCAGCGCCGTGCCGACCAGCCACGGCATGAAGGAGGCGTTCTCCACCGGGTCCCAGAACCAGTAGCCACCCCAGCCGAGCTCGTAGTACGCCCACCAGCTGCCGAGCGCGATGCCCACCGACAGGAAGCACCACGCCAGCGTGGTCCAGGGCCGCGTCCAGCGCGCCCAGACCTGGTCGAGCTTGCCCTCGAGCATGGCGGCGCACGCGAACGCATAGGCCACGGCGAAGCCGACGTAGCCCGTGTAAAGAAGTGGCGGATGGATGGCGAGCGCGGGGTCCTGCAGCACCGGGTTCAGGTCGCGGCCGTCGGCCGGCGCCGGCAGCAGGCGCTCGAACGGGTTCGAGGTGAAGAGCGTGAACAACAGGAACCCGAAGCTCACCACGCCGAGCACGCCCATGACGCGGCTGGCGAAGCTCGCCGGCAGGTTGCGGCTGAAAGCCGCCACCGCGAGCGTCCACAACGCGAGGATCCAGACCCACAGCAGCAACGAGCCCTCGTGCGCGCCCCACATGGCGGCCACGCGGTAGAACGTCGGCAGCGCCGAGTTCGAATTGCTGGCGACGTACAGCACCGAGAAATCGAAGCTCACGAAGGCATGGATGAGCACGCCCACGCCGCAGCTGATCAGCACGAACTGGCCGGCGACCGCCGGTCGCACCACCGCCATCCAGCGCGCGTCGCGCCGATGCGCGCCCCACAGGCCGAACACCGCCTGCGCCGCCGAGAGCAGCAGCGCCAGCACCAGCGCGAAGTGTCCGAGTTCGGGAATCATGTGCCTACGTTGGGTGGGGGCGGATTGTCTTTCAGCGACTTGGCGACTTCGGGCGGCATGTACTTCTCGTCGTGCTTGGCGAGGATCTCGTCCGCCACGAACACGTTGCCCTGCATGCGGCCGTGCGCCACCACGCCCTGCCCCTCGCGGAACAGGTCGGGAAGGATGCCCGAATATTTCACCGGCACCGTGTGCTTGAAGTCGGTGACCAGGAACTGGATGTCGAGCGTGCCCGGCGTCTTCTGCAGGCTGCCCTTCTCCACCATGCCGCCCAGGCGGAAGCGCTTGTCCGCCGGTGCTTCGCCCGCCGCGATCTGCGTGGGATCGAAGAACAGCATGATGTTGCTCTTGAACGCCTGCGTGCCCAGCCACGCCGCGAGCCCCACGCCGGCCACGATGCCGATCACCATGAGCATGCGTTTGCGCCGTGGCGTCATGCGGCGTTCTCCGGGTCGATCTCGAGCCGCCGGCGCGCTTCCTTGCGGGCGTTCGACAGCGAGTTGAGCGCCATGACGAGATTCAGCACCACGACTCCGATGCCCAGCGCGAACGCCGGCCAGAGATATCTGCCGTAACCGCTCATCGAGAGGAATTCGCTCACGACACCACCTCGCGCACCCAGCTGGCGTTGCGCTCGCGGCGCAGCAGCTCCGCGCGCAGCCGGATCAGCAGCACCGCGGCGAAATACAGCGCGAACGCCAGGAACATGAGGAGCAGCGGCCAGAGCATCGCGGTATCCATGGTGGGCTTGCCCATCTTCATGACGGTGGGCGTCTGGTGCAACGAATTCCACCACTCCACGGAGAACTTGATGATCGGCACGTTGATCACGCCGACCACGGCCAGCACCGCGCTCGCCTTGTCTGCCTTGGATGAATCCTCGATGCCGGAACGCAAACCCATGTATCCCAGATACAGGAACAGCAGCACGAGTTCCGAGGTCAGGCGCGGATCCCACACCCAGTAGGCACCCCACATCGGTTTGCCCCACAGCATTCCGGTACCCAGCGCGGCAACGGTGAACCAGGCGCCGACCGGGGCACAGGCCGCCGCGGCGGCGTGCGCCACCTTCATGCGCCAGATCAGCCCGACGGCGGCGGCCACCGCCATCGTGGTGTAGATCATCAGGGACAACCAGGCCGCGGGCGCGTGCACGTACACCATGCGGAACGCGTCCTTCTGCTGGTAGTCCTCCGGGGCCAACACCAGCCCGCCATACAGCGCGACCACCATGCAGACGGCCGCGGCACCGCCGAACCACGGCGTCCAGCGGCGCGCGAAGCCGTACACGTGCGGCGGCGATCCCAAGCGGTGAAACCAGGTCCACGTGGCCATTGGCGTTCCTGACTACTCCAGTCCGATCCGGACCGCGGCGGCGGCGGCCAGGGGTGCGAGCGTCACGCCGAGCACGGCGATGGCGCCCAGGTAGTACATCGGCCCCGCGATGTCGTCACCGCTGATGGCGCGTCCCGTCGCGGCCGCCCCGAATACCAGGATGGGCACGGCGAGCGGCAGCGTCAGCAGGGACAACAGTACGCCGCCGCGCCGCGCGCCGAGCGTCAATCCCGCGGTGACCGCGCCGACCAGGCTCAACGCGAATCCGCCCAGCGCCAACGAGGCCACCACGCTCCACATGGCGGCGGCCGGCACGCCGAGCATGGCCGCCGCGATCGGCGCCGACAGCGCCAGCGGCAGGCCCGAAAGCATCCAGTGCACGCAGGTCTTGGCAAACAACATCCATGTCAGCGATTGCCCCGACAGTGCGAATTGCTCGAGCGTTCCGTCCTGCGCGTCGTCGCGGAACAGGAACTCGAGCGCCAGCAGCGAGGATAACAACGCGCCGACCCACAAGACACCCGGCGCGGCGTCTCGCAGCCGCGACATTTCCGGGGTCAACGTCAGGGGAAACAGCGTTGCCACGATCATGAAGAACATGAGTGGCTGCAGGAGTTGCGAAGGTTTCCGGAATGCGAGGCGCAGGTCACGCGCGGCGACCAGGCGGGCGACCTCCAGCGCCGGGGTCTTCATCGCGCCCCCAGGTCGAGCTGCCTTACCGTGCCGCGGGCCAGCGACATCGAATGATGGACCGCGGCCACCACGATCCCGGCACGCGCCAGCTGTTCATCGATGAGCGTGGCGACCAGTTGTTGCCCGTCCGCATCGAGGTTGGTGGTGGGTTCATCGAGCAGCCACAACGACGCGCCCGCGAGCATCACTCCCGCCAGCGCCACGCGCCGGCGCTGGCCCGCGGACAGCGTCCGCACCGGGCGATCCGCGAAGTCCTTCGCACCCGTGCGAACCAGCGCCGCATCGATTTCCCCGGCGCTGACCGTGCGGCGGATGCCCACCGAGAAGCGCAGGTTCTCGCAACCCGTCAGGTCGCCCTTGAGCGCGGGCTCGTGGCCGAGATAGGCGAGCTGCGAGTGGAATTCATCGCGAGTCGAGCGCGCCGGTCGTTCGCGCCAATTCACCTGCCCCTCCTCGGGATCGAGCAGCCCGGCGATGGCACGCAGCAAGGTGGTCTTGCCCGCACCGTTGCGGCCGGTCAGCAGCACGCACTCGCCGGCAGCGGCGTCGAAACTCACGCCGCGCAGCACATGACGCTCGCCGCGCCACAGGTGCAATCCGGCGACGCTCAGCATGTGAAAGAAACGCTTGGTGCCCCGGGCCGGAATCGAACCGGCATGGCCTTGCGACCGACGGATTTTAAGTCCGTTGCGTCTACCAGTTCCGCCACCGGGGCCGCCTGAATTTCCGCGCGAATGTTCGCCATCGTTAGGGCGCGCATTCTAACCTCAGCCGCTAGTTCGCCGAATGACGGATGGCAACGGCACAGCGCGGCGGTGGGTCCGGGGGATGGTAGACGCTCTCCAGGCACCTGAAGGAAACGATCCCGGCCTGCGCGTCGTAGTCGAATGCCGCGCCCGTGTACGGGTTTCGATGCGCTGAAGCGCGGATCACGGCGGCCGGGTCATCCGCCGGCCTTTGCGCGATCTCCACCTGCAGCAACAGCAGTGAAATCCGGCCGTCCATGTCGTGGACCCGCTTGGGAAACTCCCACGGATCCCAGGACGTCCGGCTCCAGCCCAGCTTGCCCCCGAGGTTGTACAACGTCGCCGGGCTCGGGCTCAGCGTATAGCGGATCGGTTCGTAGCCCTTCTGGGCGTAGAGCTCGCGCGCGCTCAGCGCCGCGCGCGCCAGCATCGGCATGTAGAACTCGCGATAGCCCAGGTTCAGTGTCGCGTTTTTCTGCAGCAGCAATCGCATCAGCTTCGACGAATCCGTCGCGACCCACGGCTCGGCCATCTGCAATTCGATGCGTGCTTCCGACAGCAAGCCGGCGCCGATGTCGGTTTCCTCGGGCGTGAACGGCCGCACGAAGCCCTGCACGAACTGCAATTCGGCCGGCTCGAGTGGCCGTTCGCGCATGCGCAGCGAGAGGAAATCGAAATCGTTCTGGATGGCGCCCAGCGCCACCATCTTGACCTGCAGCGATTCTCCCTCGCGCAGCACCTTGCGCCAGAAGCCGAAGTCTTCAGCCACCTTGTGGAGGAAGTCCGGCGTTGCATCGCTGCGATAGCTCGCCGCTAATCGCAGCTGGCCCAGGTTGAGGATGTAGCCGTTGGGCCAGACCGACTCGTGCGCGCGGGCCTCGCGAGTCTCGACGTAGTGAGCATGGCGCAGCAATGCGTCATAGCGCGCGAGCTGCGCCGACAGTTCCGGATCCTGCCAGTCCGCCGTGGCCATCTCTGCGACGAGCCGGGAAGCGCAGTCGAGGTAGCGCCGGGCGACACATTCGAGACTCTTCAGCGCCGCGGAGGCGCTGCCCTTCCTGCGCAAGCCGGCGATCTCGGGATAGGCATTGTCGCCGGAAAATTCGACCTTCGAATCGCGCAGCGCGACGAGTTCGGGCGCCAGTGTTTCGTCGAACCAGGGGCGATTGATCGCCAGGACGATCAGCGCGAGAAACACGAGCCCCGCCAGCACGCCGACGAAGACGCGCGCCGGGCGGTTCATGGATCGAATGTGGAGGCTAGGGTCGGAATCGAACCGGCATAGACGGCTTTGCAGGCCGCTGCATAACCATTCTGCCACCTAGCCACGGTCCGAACGGACGAGGACCCGAGAGATTGGAGCGGGAAACGAGACTCGAACTCGCGACCCCGACCTTGGCAAGGTCGTGCTCTACCAACTGAGCTATTCCCGCTTCCTGGAGAGGGGCGTGATTCTAGGGCCGGCCACCGGCAAGTCAAGAAATTCCCCCACCGGCAAGCCCTTCTTTCATAAGGATTCGCATTACCGCCGTGACGGATTCGGCGTTTCGCCAGCGGGCCCGGCTCTCGGCCGTGACAAACCCCTCCGCGACCGCCTTGTCGAGCATGCCGTACAGCGCCGAAAAGTAGTCCTCGACGTTGGCCAGGATCACCGGCTTGGCGTGCAGGCCGAGCTGCGCCCAGGTGACGATTTCCACCAGCTCGTCGAATGTGCCCATGCCGCCGGGCAGGCCGACGAAGGCATCCGACATCTCCGCCATCAGCGTCTTGCGCTCGTGCATGGTCGTGACCACGTGCTGGCGCGTGAGATTCGGATGCGCGAGCTCGCGCTCGATCAGCATGCGCGGGATCACGCCGACCACGCGGCCGCCGGCCTGCAGCGCGGCATCGGCGACGATGCCCATGAGCCCGAGCCGCCCGCCGCCGTACACCAGCGTGATGCCGTGCCGCGCCAGTCCCGCGCCGAGTTCGCGCGCCGCGGCCGAGTAGCTAGGCCGGGCCCCCGGCGCGGAACCGCAGAACACGCACACCGAGCGCGTCATGCACTGCCGCGCAGCTCGGGCCAGGCGGCCCGCAGGTACGACACCGCGGAGATCAGCGTGAGCGCGGCCGCGACCACCGTCAGCACCAGGCCGATCTCGAACACCGGCAGCGAGAACCCCGGCAGCAGCGGCAGGTTCCAGCGGAACAACATGCACGACAGGCCGACGATCTGCACGATGGTCTTGAGCTTGGCGAGCTTGCTGACCTTGACCTTGCCGCGCTGGCCGATCTCGGCCATCCATTCACGCAGCGCCGAGATCGCGATCTCGCGGCCGATGATCACGATGGAGCACAACACCAGGATGGCGCGCACCGATTCCGGGCGCAGCGTCGCGTGGCCGCCGTCGATGGTCTCGAGGCCGGGCACGATGATGGGCGGCATCTCCTTGCTGACCAGCAGCACCAGCGCCACGGCCACGATGAGCTTGTCGGCCACCGGGTCGAGGAAGGCGCCGAGGCGCGAGGTCTGGTGGTACTTGCGCGCGAAGTAGCCGTCGAGCGAATCGGTGATGCCCGCCACGGCGAACAGCAGGCCGGCGGCCGGGTCGGCCCACTTGTACGGTAGATAGAAGAACACCACGACCAGCGGGATCGCGAAGATGCGCAGCCAGGTGAGCGTGTTCGGCAGGTTCCAGATCATCGTCGGCTATTCATCGTCGCTGTCAGGCCCCGGGATGCAGATGATCATAAAGGGTGCGTGCCAGCGTTGTCCCGATTCCGCTGACCGCCTCGAGATCGCCGATGCCGGCGCGCATCAGGCCCTGCATGCCGCCGAAGTGCCGCAGCAGCGCGCGACGCTTGGCGGGCCCGAGTCCCGGGATGGTTTCCAGCACGGATTCGTTGTGCCGGCGCGCGCGACGCTTGCGATGGCCGGTGATGGCGAAACGATGCGCTTCGTCGCGAATGCGCTGGATGACGCGCAGTGCCTGCGAATCGGGCCCGGGCACCAGCGGCATCTCCTGGCCGTGAACGAACAGCCGCTCCTGCCCCGCCCTGCGATCCGGTCCCTTGGCGACGCCCACCAGTTCGAGATCCGCGAAGCCGAGCGCGCTCAGCTCGGCGTGCACTTCATTGATCTGCCCGAGCCCGCCGTCGATGAGCAGCACGTCGGGCGCCACCACTTCGCCGGCGCGCACGCGCTCGTAGCGGCGCTTCAGCGCCTGGCGCAATGCACCGTAGTCATCCCCGGGCGTGACGCCGGTGATGTTGAAGCGGCGATATTCCTTCTTCAGCGGGCCTTCGGGACCGTAGATCACGCACGAGGCGACCGTGCCCTCGCCCGCCGTATGGCTGATGTCGAAGCACTCGAGCCGTTGCGGGACCGTCTCGAGCCGCAGCAGCTGCGCCAGGTCCTCGAGCATCACGCCGATGTCGGCACGGCGCGCGCGCCGCATGCGCAGCGCCTGCGACGCATTCTCCACGGTCATCGCCATCCAGCGCGCCGGCAACGCCCGCGAAGGCTTCCACAACTTCGACGAGGTGCCGGCGCGTTCGCCGAGCGCGGTGGTCAGCGCCTCGGCCTCGGCGAGTTCGAGGTTCACCAGGATCTCGGCGGGCGGCGGCGTCTCGTCGTAGTACTGCATGAGGAACGAGGCCAGTGCCTCGTTGGGCTCCGCGAGCGAACCTTTCGGGAAATAGCAGGTGGAACCCAGGTTGCGGCCGCCACGGATGATCATCACCGACACCGCGTACTCCCCGGGCTCGCCCACCAGCGCGAACACGTCGATGTCACGGTCGCCCTCGGCCGTGACGATCTGTTGCGCCTGGATCTGCTTGAGCGCCGCGAGTTGATCCCGCAATGCGGCGGCGCGCTCGAACTGCAGGCCCTCGGCGGCCTTCTCCATGTTCCGGGCGAGCTCGGCGTGCACCTCGTCGTTGCGCCCCTCGAGCACCTTGACGGCGGCGCCGATGTCGCGCGCGTAGTCCTCGCGCGAGATCAGTTTCACGCACGGCGCCGAGCAGCGCCCGATCTGGTGCTGCAGGCACGGGCGGCTGCGGTTCTCGAAGAAGCTGTCGCGGCAATTGCGGATGCGGAAGATCTTCTGGATGCTCTGCAGCGTCTCCTTGACCGCGCCGGCGCCGGGGAATGGCCCGAAGTAGCGGCCCGGCAGGTTGCGCGGCCCGCGGTAGAACACCAGCCGCGGGTACTCGTGCCCCGACGGTAGATAGACGTACGGGAAGCTCTTGTCGTCGCGCAGCACGATGTTGTAGCGCGGCTTGTGCTCCTTGATGAGGTTGTACTCGAGCAGCAGCGCCTCGGTCTCGGAGTTGGTGAGCGTCACCTCGATGCGCGCGATGTGGCCGACCAGTGCCTGCACCTTCGGATCCACGTTGCTGGCCATGAAGTAGTTGCCGACGCGGTCGCGCAGGTTGCGCGCCTTGCCGACGTACAGCAGCTCGGATTTGCCGTCCTGGCCGGACGCGCCGTACATGCGATACACCCCGGGCCGCCGCGGCAGGTTCGGGATGTATTCCTTGGGATCGAAGGTGTCGGCGTGCTCGCTCACGCCCGCATCATAAACCCGCGAGGGCCGCGGCCCGTTTGAGCACCGTGCGGAACATGTCGGCGGTCAGGCGCCGCGTCTGCGTGTTGTAGCGGCTGCAATGGTACGAGTCGATCAGCCGGCGGCCGCCGGGCAGTTCATGCTCCGCGCCGTGCGCGAACTTCACGGCGGCGCGCTTGAGACCGAGCGCCCTGAGCACCGCCTCGTGCGCCACCAGGCCCAGCGCCAGCACGGCTCTTACCGAGTCCAGCTCCTCGAGCTCGGCCACCAGGTAACGGTTGCAGGTCTTGATCTCCACCGGCAGTGGCTTGTTGTCGGGCGGCAGGCACTTCACCGCGTTGGTGATGCGCGTGCCGCGCAGCTGCAACCCGTCCGACCGGTCCACCGAAGTGGGCGCGCTCGCCAGCCCGAGCTCGTGCAGCGACTCATATAAAAGAATGCCGGCATAGTCACCGGTGAACGGACGCCCGGTGCGATTGGCGCCGTGCATGCCGGGCGCGAGGCCGACGATCAGCAATTGCGGCCGGGCCTCGCCAAACGGGGCCACCGGCTTGCAGTGGTAGTCGGGATACGCGCGCGCGGTCTTGACCAGGAACGACGCCAGCCGGGGGCACAGCGTGCAGTCCGGGCAGAACGTGGGAGCGGCCTCACCCATGGAAGCCGCGCGGCGCAGGCGCGCTCATTTCATCCGGCGGATGATCGCGTCGCCGAAGCCCGTGGTGCCCACCAGCGTGGCGCCGGGGATCAGCCGCTGCAGGTCTTCCTCGACGTTCTTGCGCGCGGCGATGTCGCGCTTGGTGGCGCGGATGGCCTCGCGCAGGCGCGCCAGGTCGTAGGTCATTTCCTTGGCCGCGATGGTCTCGGCCACGCCGTGCATGATGAGGTCGGCGGCTTCCTTCCAGCCGATGTAGCGCAACATCATCTCCGCCGACAGGATCAAACTACCGGGGTTCACGCGGTCCTTGCCGGCGAAGCCCGGCGCGGTGCCGTGCGTGGCCTCGAACACCGCGAGGCCGTCGCCGATGTTGCCGCCCGGCGCGATGCCGATGCCGCCCACCTGCGCCGCCAGCGCGTCCGAGATGTAGTCGCCGTTGAGATTCAGCGTGGCGATGACGTCGTAGTCCTCGGGCCGCAGCAGCACCTGCTGCAGGAAGTTGTCGGCGATCACGTCCTTGATGACGATGTCGTGGCCGTTGATCGGGTTCTTGAAGCTGCACCACGGGCCATTGCCGATGGGCTGGGCGCCGAACTCCTCCTTCGCCAGCAGATAGCCCCATTGCATGAAGGCACCCTCGGTGTACTTCATGATGTTGCCCTTGTGCACCAGCGTGACCGACACGCGGTCGTTCTCGATGGCGTACTGGATGGCCTTGCGCACCAGGCGCTGGCTGCCCTCTTTCGACACCGGCTTGATGCCGAGGCCCGAGCTCGCCGGGAAGCGGATGCCCGTGACCTTGAGCTCGTTCTGCAGGAAATAGATCAGCCGCTGCACTTCCGCCGAGCCCGTGGGCCACTCGATGCCGGCGTAGATGTCCTCGGTGTTCTCGCGGAACACCACCATGTCGGTGAGCGAGGCATCGGCCATGGGCGTCGACACGCCCGGGAAATAGCGGATCGGCCGCACGCAGGCGAAGAGGTCGAGGTTCTGGCGCATGGCGACGTTGAGCGAGCGCATGCCGCCGCCCACCGGTGTGCCCAGCGGCCCCTTGATCGACACCACGAAGTCGCGCAGCGCGGTCAGGGTCTCGTCGGGGAAGCCGGTGCCGTAGAGCTTCTGTGCCTTGTCGCCCGCGAACACCTCGGTCCACGCAATGCGACGTTTCTTGCCGTAGGCCTTCTCGACCGCGGCGTTCACCACCTTGAGCATCACCGGGGTGATGTCGATGCCGATGCCGTCGCCCTCGATGAACGCCACGACGGGAAAATCCGGCACGTTCAGCGACGCGTCCGGATTGATGGTGATGCGCTGCCCGTCCTTGGGAATCTTGATGTGTTCGTATTGCATGGCGAGCCTTTTCTCAAAGAGCCAAAGGCTGCAATCAGCGTGCCGGGCCGTGCTTGCCGATCAACATCGCAAGTTCGAGCGCCTGTTCGTAGTTGAGCCGCGGATCGACCGTGGACTTGTATGCACGCGCCAGGTCCGCGTCGGTGAGGCCACGCGCTCCGCCGGTGCATTCCGTGACGTTCTCGCCGGTGAGCTCGATGTGCACGCCGCCGAGGAACGAGCCGTTCGCTTCGTGGATCTGGAACGACAGCTCGAGCTCCCGCAGGATGTTCTCGAAGCGCCGTGTCTTCAGGCCGCCCGAGCTGGTCTCGGTGTTGCCATGCATCGGGTCGCAGACCCACAGCACCTGCTGGCCGGTCTCGCGCACCGCCTCGATCATTTTCGGCAGGCCCTTCTCCACGTCCTTCGCACCGAAGCGATGGATGATGGTCAGGCGTCCCGGCGTGTTGTTCGGATTCAGCGTGGTGACCAGGCCCTGCAGCCACTCGGCCGTCATCGCCGGGCCGATCTTCACGCCCATGGGATTGGCAATGCCGCGGAAGAATTCCACGTGCGCGCCGTCGAGCGCCGCCGTGCGCATGCCGATCCACGGCATGTGCGTCGACAGGTTGTACCAGCGCTTCTGGCGCTCGATGTAACGCGTCTGCGCCTGCTCGTAGTGCATGAGCAGGCCTTCGTGCGCGGCGAAGAAGTCGACCGCGGTGACTTCGTGCGGCGCGCGGCCGCCGCTCACGCGCTCGAAGAAGTCCAACGAGTCGGCGATCGAGTCGACGATCTTCTGGTACTGCTCCTTCAGCGGCGAGTGCTGCATGAAGCCCAGGTCCCAGTACTGCGGGTGATGCAGGTCGGCGAAACCGCCGTCACAGAGCGCGCGCACGAAATTCAGCGTGAGCGCCGAGCGCTCGTAGCCGCGCAGCAGCAGCAGCGGGTCCGGCTCGCGCGCCTCGGCGGTGAACTCCGAGCGATTCACCAGGTCGCCGCGAAACGCCGGCAGCGTCACGCCATTGCGGGTTTCCGTGTCCGCCGAACGCGGCTTGGCGTACTGCCCGGCCATGCGGCCCACGCGGATGATGGGCTTCTTGAGTCCGTGCAGCAGCACCAGGCTCATCTGCAACAGGATCTTGAGCTTCTTGGCGATCTTGTCGGACTCGCACTCCTCGAAGGTCTCGGCGCAGTCGCCGCCCATCAGCAGGAACTTGTTGCCGCGCTGCGCTTCGGCGAGGTGCTCGCGTAACTGCTCGATTTCCCACGACACGACCAGCGGCGGCAGCTTGGCCAGCTGCGCGACCGTGGTTTCGAGCTTTGGAAGATCCGTGTAGCGCGGTTGTTGTTGGGCGGGGCGATTGGTCCAGGAGGCCGGATGCCAGGAGGCGGTGTCGGGGGTACGCATGTTGCGAACTATTCTAATTCATGGGGTTACGGCACACTACCCGCAAACGAGGTTTTCCATGCACAAAGTCTTGATCCTGGGTGCCGGCAAGATCGGCGCCCTCATCAGCGGCCTGTTGGCCGAATCCGGGGATTACGAAGTCACGCTGGGTGACGTCGACTCGGGCGCCGCCGAGGCCGTGGTCAAGGCGCACGGGGCGCGCAACCTGCGGGCCGTGGCGCTCGATGCCGGTGACGCCAGGGCGCTCGAGAATCACTTCGGGCTGAATCGACCACACGCCGTCATCTCGAGCTTGCCCTATTACTGCAACCCGGCCGTGGCCAAGGCGGCGCGCAAGGGCAACGCGCACTACTTCGACCTGACGGAAGACGTCGAGGTGACGCGCGCGGTGCGTCGCCTGGCGCGCGGCGCGTCGAAGGCATTCGTGCCGCAATGCGGCCTCGCGCCCGGCTTCATCAGCATCGCCGCCAACGAGCTCGCCAAGCACTTCGACGAATTGCGTTCGATCAAGCTGCGCGTCGGCGCGCTGCCCCAGCACCCCAACAACGTGCTCAAGTATTCGCTCACCTGGTCCACCGAGGGCCTGATCAACGAGTACGGCAATCCCTGCGAGGCGGTGGTCGACGGCAAGCTGGTCGAGGCCGCGCCGCTCGAGGGCCTCGAGGAGATCGAGATCGACGGCACGCTGTACGAGGCGTTCAACACCTCCGGTGGCCTGGGCTCGCTGGCCGAGTCGTACGGCAAGCAGTGCGAGCAGATCAATTACAAGACCATGCGCTACCCGGGGCATTGCGCACAGATGCGCCTGCTCATGAACGACCTGAAGCTCAACCAGGATCGCGCCACGCTCAAGCGGGTGCTCGAGCACGCCGTGCCGCAGACGCTGCAGGACGTGGTCATCGTCTACGCGGCGGTCGCCGGCAAGCAGGACGGGCAATTGCGCGAGGAGAACTACGTCAACAAGGTGTATCCACAGGTCATCGCCGGGCGCCTGTGGTCGGCCATCCAGGTCACCACCGCCGCGGGCATCACCGCGGTCGTCGACCTGGTGCTCGCTTCGCCGCGCAAGTACAAGGGCTTCGTGGCGCAGGAGCAGTTCAGCCTGCCCGAGATCCTCGACAATCGTTTCGGCCAGTTCTATGCGCCCGGTGGCACGAAGGACGTGTCGTCCGCGGTGGTGGTCAAGGGCGAAGCCGGGCACCAGCGCCGCCTCGGAGGTGCTGACCCCGCAAGGAAAGCGAGGCGCAAGAAATGAACGCGGTACTCAAGCAGGCAGACGTCGCCGGGATCCTCAAGCGTCTCGGCATCGACTCCATCAATGCCGGCGCCTGGAGCGGCACGCTCGGCTGGTCCAAGGACGTGGCCGGCAGCCTGATCACCTCCGTGAATCCCGCCACCGGCGAGACCCTGGCGCAGGTGCGCGGCGCAACGCTCACCGACTACGAAGCGGTGATGCGCAGCTCGGTCGAGGCGGCCAATGCCTGGCGCAACGTGCCGGCGCCACGCCGCGGTGAGGCCGTGCGGTTGTTGGGCGAGGCGCTGCGCGCGGCGAAGGAAGACCTCGGTGCGCTGGTGACGCTCGAGAACGGCAAGATCAAGGCCGAAGGGCTGGGTGAAGTCCAGGAGATGATCGATATCGCCGATTTCGCCGTCGGCCAGTCGCGCATGCTCTACGGCCTCACCATGCACTCCGAGCGCCCGCAGCACCGCATGTACGAGCAGTGGCATCCGCTCGGCGTGGTCGGGATCATCTCGGCTTTCAACTTCCCGGTCGCGGTGTGGGCCTGGAATGCGTTCCTCGCGGCCATCTGCGGCAATGCCTCGGTGTGGAAACCCTCCCCCAAGACTCCGCTGACGGCGCTCGCCGTCCAGCACATCTGCAACAAGGTGATGCGCGAGCAGAACCTGCCGCCGATCTTCCAGCTGTTCATCGATGGCGGCACCGAGCTCGCCACGCGATTCGTCGAGGACCGGCGCGTCGCGCTGGTGTCGTTCACCGGCTCCACCGCGGTGGGCCGCAACGTGGCCGAGCGCGTGGCGCGACGGCTCGGCAAGGTGCTGCTCGAGCTCGGCGGCAACAACGCCATCATCGTCGATGAATCCGCCGACCTGAAGCTCGCCATTCCGTCCATCGTGTTCGGCGCCGTCGGCACCGCCGGGCAACGTTGCACCACCACGCGCCGCGTGCTGGTGCACCGCTCGCGCCTCGAGGAGCTCGAGAAGAAACTCGCGCACGCCTATTCGCAGGTGCGCATCGGCAACCCCATCGAGCCCGGCACCCTCATGGGCCCGCTGATCGACAAGGGCGCGGTCGAGCGTTACCAGCAGGCCATCCAGCAGGCGCGCGCCGCGGGCGGCAAGGTCATCGCCGGCGACCAGGTGCTCGAGGGCAAGGGCAACTTCGTGGCGCCGACCCTCATTCGCGCGGGGAACGACTGGCCCATCGTGCAGCACGAGACCTTCGCGCCCGTGCTGTATCTCATTCCCTTCGATTCGCTCGAAGAGGCCATCGCCATGCAGAACGCCTCGGCGCACGGCCTGTCGTCGTCCATCTTCACCGACCGCCTGCAGAACGCCGAGCGCTTCCTGTCCGCGTCGGGCAGCGATTGCGGGATCGCCAACGTGAACATCGGCACCTCCGGTGCCGAGATCGGTGGCGCCTTCGGAGGCGAGAAGGACACCGGCGGCGGTCGCGAGTCGGGTTCGGATTCGTGGAAGGCGTACATGCGCCGCCAGACCAACACCATCAACTGGAGCCGCGAGCTGCCGCTCGCGCAGGGCATCACCTTCGAGATCAAGGAAGGCCCGTGAAATGGGGTCAGACCCCATTTCCTAGCAAATGGGGTCTGACCCCATTTTCAGGCGGTGCGTCCCGGTAGTTTGAGCTCGAGGCGCGCGCCGCCCAGCGCCGACGCGTCGATGCGCAGTTCGCCGCCGTACAACTCCACCGTGTCGCGCACCATGGCGAGGCCGAGCCCGTGGCCGGGGGTGGCCTCATCCGCGCGGCCGCCGCGCGTCAGCACGCGCGCGCGATCGCTTTCGGCGATCCCGGGGCCGTCGTCGTCGATCCGCAGGTGCAGCGCGGTCCGCGAACTCGCCTCCGCCTCGATCCCCGCCTCGATGCGCACGCGCGACCGCGCCCACTTGCAGGCGTTGTCGAGCACATTGCCGAGCAGCTCGGTGAGATCGGCCGCATCGCCGATGAATTGCGTCCCTGGCGCGATCGCGACTTCGAACAGCAGGTCCTTGTTGCCATAGACCTTGAGCAGCGCGCCGCGCAGGTCGGTGACCACGGGCGCGAGTTCCACGGGCGCCTGGCCCAGCAGCACGCCGCCGCTGGCCGCGGCGCGCTTCATCTGGTGCTCGATGATGCCGCTCATGCGGTCGATCTCGTCATTGAGCACCGCGGTGCGGGTCTGCTCGTCGGCATTGCCCAGCGACTGGCGCATCACCGCGAGTGGCGTCTTGAGGCTGTGCGCGAGATTGCCCAACGTGTCGCGGTAGCGCCGGATGCGGGTGCGCTCGCCCTCGAGCAGCGCGTTGAGATTTCCAGTAATAGGCGCCAGCTCCTGCGGCCAATCACCACCCAGCTGCTCGCGCGTGCCCGCCTCGACCTGCTTGATCTCGCGTTCCAGGCGGCGCATCGGTTGTCCCAGCCAGCGCATCAGCAGTGCCAGCGCCGCCACGAACAACAGCGCCAGTCCCGAGAACCAGCCGATCAGCTGGCGGCGGAAGCTCGCCACCTGCAATTCGTACGCGTCGAGATCCGACGCCACGCTGAACGTGAAGCGTGCCGGGGAGCCGTGCAGGTTGGTCCACACGATGCTGCGGCTGGCTACCGCCAGATGGATGGGCGTGCCCGCGACCTGCGTGTAGAAGAAGCGGCTCTCGCCTTCTTCGAGCGGTGGCCCGAATTGCGCCTGCGACCCGGTGACCGAGGGCGAACGCCAGATGGTTTCGCCGCTGGCGGAACGGATCTCGGCGTATAGCCCCGAACCCGGCGTATTGAGGCGCGTCTCGAGGGTCGCGGTCGGTGTCACCGACTCGGGGCCGTCGGGATCCGCGGCGGCCACCAGCGCCACCATCTGCGCATCGAGCACTTCGCGCAGGCTGCGCTCGGCCGCGTCGCGAAACAGCATGTCCAGGAGGAAAACGGTCAGGCCGAAGAACACCACCAGCACGACCAGCACCGACAACATGAGCCGCCGTCTGAGCGAAGGCTGCGCCAAGTCAACCTCCGCACGCCGCGCGCGCGACGCTCGTGGTGCGAGTTGCCCGCCCCTGGCGCGACATCGGTCGCGATCAGCTGCCGGCGCTGCGCGCGATCGAGAAGCGATAGCCTCGGCCGCGCAGGGTCTCGATGGGCCGCAGCGTCTCGTCGGGATCGAGCTTGCGGCGCAACCGCCCGATGAACACCTCGATGACGTTGCTGTCGCGCTCGTAGTCCTGGTCGTAGAGCCGCTCGGTGAGCTCGGTCTTCGAGATGACGTCGCCGGCGCGCAGCATCATGTGCTCGAGCAACCGGTATTCGAAAGTGGTGAGCTCGATCGGCACGCCGTTGAGCTTCACGGCCTGGGCGCGCGTATCCAGGTGGATGGGACCGCACTCGAGGATGGGCGAGGCCCAGCCACCCGCGCGCCGCATCAGCGCCTGCATGCGCGCCAGCACTTCCTCGAAGTGATACGGCTTGGCGACGTAATCATCGGCGCCGGCCTGCAGGCCCTCGACCTTGTCCTGCCAGCGATCGCGCGCCGTCAGGATCAGGATGGGATATTTCTTGCCGGCGGCGCGCAGCTTGCGGATCAGCTCGAGTCCCGAGAGTTTCGGCAGACCGAGGTCGATGACCGCGATGTCGAGCGGGTATTCATTGCCGGCGTACAGGCCTTCTTCACCGTCCGCGGCCACGTCCACGGTGAAACCCTTCGTGGCGAGCTGTTCGCGCAGGCCTTCGCGCAGGGTGGCTTCGTCCTCGACGACCAGTGCTCGCATGGGTCAGCGCATCCTGCCGGTGGCGGCGTCGATGCGTACCTGGATCACGCGGCCGTCGTCCGACAACAACTTGAGTACATAGACCTTGCGGCCGTCTTCGTCCTGCACCTCGGTGCGCACCACGCGCGCGTGGTACTGCTGCTCCGCGCGGCGTACGGCTTCATCGAGCGAGATGCCGTCGCGCTGCGCCTCGACCAGGCGCGCCGGCGGCTGCACGTTGGTGCCGCCGCGCCAGGGCGACGACAGGCCGTGCGCCTGCGAGAGCGACGCGCAGCCCATCGCCAGCAGCGCAACGGGCAGGAAACCTTTGCGAAGTTTCGTCATGACGGGCGCGAGTTTAACGCTTTGTGCCTGAAACGCGATGTGGGCGCCCCGGAACACCCAGGCCGCCCACGTCGCGATGACAAACAACTCTCCGATCATTCCGCCGGACTCACGTCCACGCGCACCCGGATCCGCTCGCCGGGACGATACGGCAGCTCGGTCACCTGGCGGCGGCCATGATAGAGGTAGGTGACGCGATAGCCGTCGATGCGCTCCTGGTACTCGTCGTGGTAGCGCGTCTCGCAGCGCTGCACCGTGTACTCGTTCGCCGGCAGCCGCTGTCCGTAGCGGTTCATGCCCTGCTGGTGCCCGAGGGCGCCGCCCACGATGGCACCGGCGATCGCGGTCTCGTCGCGGTGATGCCCATGGCCAAGGTTGTGGCCGATGACCGCGCCGATCGCGGCGCCGAGCAGCGTGCTGCCGGCCACCTGCGGACCGTGCGGGCCGGGCGCATAGCCACCGGGCTCGGTGCGCTTCTCGTCCCAGCACTCGCGCTGCGGGGTGCTGACGCGCACGCGCGTGGTCAGCGGCTGGACGTCGACGACTTTGGCGTAGTCGTAGACCGCGTCGTCGTCACGCTCGTCGTATCCCGGCTGATATCGCTCATCGCCATTCTGGTAGCCACCGTCGTAGCGCTCGTCGTAGCGCTCCTGGGCGAACGCTGCGGTCGCGGCAATCGAAACCGCCGCCGCCACCATCGACACGAGAAACTTCTTGTTGCGATTTTCGATCGACATAACGCCTCCGTCGTCCGGGTGGTGCCCGGGACCCGAAGCCCCGGGGAGACCGACCGTGGCGCCACTGTAAGAGGGCTCCGATGAATCCCTACTGAATGCGGGATCTGCCCCGCAGATAAGCCGATTCCAGGCACCGCTTGACGTCGAGACTCGCCACGCCGGACCATGCCCCGCAACCACGACAGGGCGAACAAGAAGAACCATGCGCCGCGCGCGGACCGACCTGCCACAGCTGCTCGATGGCTTGTACGCCGGCCTGCTCGACGATGAAGCCTGGAAACGCGCCCTTGGCACTGTGTGCGATCGGTTCGGCGCGAACTCGCTCGCCTTGTTCTCCGTGGACCCGCGCTGCAACCGGGTGTACCGCGCGGACGTGCTGCGCAATGACCCGGCCGCCATGACTGACTACCAGCAGAACTGGATTCACCTCGATCCGCGGCATGCCGCCGGCCTGACCTGCGAAGTGGGTGAACCGCAGACTGAGCGCATGCTGACCGACGTGCGCGAATTGCGCCGCCTGCCGATCCATCATGAGTTCCTGCGACGCTGGAACATTCCGTACTTCATGGCGACCTGGATTACCCGCCATCCGCGGCGCGGCGTGGTCATGACGCTGCTCCATGACGCGCATGGCGGCGAATTCGACGAGCACGATCGCGACGCGATGCGATTCCTGGTGCCCCACGTGCGCCGCATCCTCGAGATCAAGGATCGGCTACAGCACGCGCAATCGACATCCCGCGGATTGCTCGAGTGCATCGACCGCATGCCCTTCGGCACGCTGCTGCTGGATGCGAATCTGCGCGTCCTGGAAGCGTCGGCAAGTGCACGCCGGCTGCTCTCGCTCCGCGATGGCATCCACGCCGATGGAGGCACGCTCGGTTTCACACGCGGCGCCGAGGCCGCTGCCTTCGCCGCGGTGTTGACGCGCAATGGATTGCTCGAGCGCGACCTGGATTGCGTGCAGGTGCGGCGCGCGCCACCGCTCCCGCACCTGGCCCTCGTGACCGTACCCCTGCCTGCCAGCGGGCAATCCTGGCTCGGCGTCGAGGCGCAATGGATGGTGGCCATTTTCGATCCGGATCGCGACGTCGATCCGGACCAGCTGCTGTTGAGAACCGCGTTGAATGTGACTACCGCGGAAGCCGCCCTGGCGCGACTGCTGGCGCGCGGCCACACGCTGACAGAAGCGGCGCGGCTGCTGGGCGTGACTCGCAATACCGCGCGCTCACAACTCAAGTCCATCTACGCGAAAACCGGCGTCAGCACGCAGGCGCAACTGGTGCGCCGGATATTCACGAGTCCTGCCCTGCTGGGACGATTTCACCCAAATGGGTGATGCCGGGTCACCGCCACGCGAGTGAGATTGCCGCCGCCGGGAATCCGCCTGTCGGAAGCCCGGGGGCGACCAACTACACAGGGGACGGACTCGACATGAATCGCAATGCGGCGGGCGCGTGGCTGGGAATTTCGGGAATGCTGGCGTTGATCGCGGCCTGCGGAGGCGGCGGAGGATCGGATTCCGGCTCCCCTTCACCATCGCCACCCCCTCCGCCTCCTCCTTCGACCACGGGTTGGACGCTGCCTCCCGCGCCACCGACCCTTCCGGCGCCAGGCAGCACCGCGACCGGCGTGTTCAGGGATTCGAACGTGGAAGGCCTCAGCTACTCCTCGGCCGGTCTGAGCGGAACCACCGGCGCCAATGGCCGCTACCAATATGTCGTAGGCCAGCCCATCACCTTCAGCATCGGCGCAGTCACGCTGGGCACGGCGCCGGGACAACTGTTCATGCATCCGATGTATCTGCCCACGGATCTCGGCTCGAACCTCACGAACCAGATCGACAACCGGCTGCGCTTCCTGCAGATGCTCGACTCCGACGGCAACCCGGAGAACGGCATCCAGATTTCGCAGGCAGTCCGCGATCGCGCGCAGAACTGGTCGCAGGTAGATTTCACCACTGCTCCCGCCGACCTGGCGACAGCGCTCGCGACCATCCGTGCGGATGCGCAGAGCGCGGACGGTACGCCGCATGACCTCCCCGACGTCACTCCGGCACGCGCCCATTTCGGGCGCAGCGTGTGGTGCACGTACAGCGGTGTGTATCGCGGCAACTACAGTGGCGGCGGCGAGAACGGCTATGTCGCGCTGGTGTCTTTCGGCCCGAGCCTCATCCACGCCGTGGCGTACGATCGCAGTGACCGGACGCTGTCGCTCTTCGAAGGCAGCACGCCGTCCGCGCTCTCGCTGACACCGGATTTCCAGGCCACCGAGATCGGAGGCGCGGCGCAATTCAGCGGTGACTACGACAATCCATTGATCATCACGGGCACCTGGTCTGCCGGCGGCGCCAGCGGCGCGTTCCTGGCCTCACGTTCGTATTCGAGTGACCTGCCCGTCTATCGCATCGCGGGCTCGACGTTTCCCACCCTGTTGTTGGTCAACCTGGAAATCGACGCCAACAACCAGGTGACCGGCATCGTCGTGGACCTGGACGTCGCGGGAAATGGCCAGCCCGTGCAGGTCAGCGGCACGCTCGTCGGTTCGAGCCTGAGTGTCACCACGGCCGACAACAGCTTCTCGATCACCAACGGCACGTTCGACACGTCGGCCGCGCCCGGTACCCAGGTGCTCACCGGGACACTGCGTGACAACCGTCACGCCCGCGACGTCTCGTTGTCGGTCCCCGGCTGCCGCCTCAACTGAGGGCCTTGGCCTCGTTCCACAGGCGGTCCCAACCGGTGGCATCGAGTCGTGACAGCTCGATGCCCCGCTCGCGGGCCATCGACTCCATGCGGCGGAACCGGCGCTCGAATTTTTCATTCGCGAGCCGCAAGGCTTCCTCGGGATTGGTGCCGAGATGACGTGACCAGTTGGCGACCGCGAACAGCAGGTCGCCGATTTCCTCGGGCTTCTGTTGCGCGTTCGCCTGTGCGACCTCGGCGAGTTCCTCGTCGATCTTGGCGCGCACGCCCTGCGCATCCTGCCAGTCGAATCCGACCCGCGCGGCCCGCTTACCGAGCTTCGCGGCACGCGCCAGCGCTGGCAGCGCCAGCGGCACGTCGGCCAGCTCGCTCAGCGCCGCGTCCTGGCGCGCGGCTCGTTCACGTGCCTTGTGTTCTTCCCAGTCGCGATTGAGTTCGCGTTCCGAGCCGGCCGGCAGCCCGGCAAACACGTGCGGGTGGCGCGCGGTCAGCTTGTCGGAAATGGCATTGGCGACGCTCGCGAAGTCGAACCACTGGCGCTCAGCCCCCATCTGCGCATGAAAAACCACCTGGAACAGCAGATCGCCGAGCTCCGACTCGATGTCCGCCGGCGCTTCGCGCCCGATGGCGTCGGCCACCTCGTAGGCCTCCTCGATGGTGTACGGGGCCACGCTGGCGAAATCCTGCTCCCGGTCCCACGGGCAGCCGGCCTGCGGATCGCGCAGCCGCCGCATGATTTCCAGCAGGCGCTGCAGCGCGCGCGCCGCGGACTCATCCATGCGGCGGCTCCGGGTCCTGCTCCAGCATGCGCACGAAGGTCAGAAGCATGCCGGCGGTCGCGCCCCAGATGTTCTGGCCCTGCCATGGGATGTCGTACAACAGCATGTCCTCGTCGCCGACGCGCCGCAGTCGCGCCTTGTGGTTGGCGCTGTCGAGCACGTGCGCCAGCGGCACTTCGAACACACCGGCGACCTCCGCCGGGTTCAGCTCCAGCGAGAAAGGCGGCGTGACCAGCCCGAGCACCGGCGTCACGCGGTAGCCGCTGATGACCATGTGATCGGGTAGATAGCCAAAGACGCGCACGTGGCCGGGATCGAGGCCGATTTCTTCCCGGGTCTCGCGCAGCGCGGCGCTGGCCGCGTCGGCATCGCCGGGATCGAGTCGCCCGCCGGGGAAGGCGATCTGCGCCGCGTGGCGCGCGAGTTGCGAGGCGCGCTGCGTGAGCAGCACGGTCATGCCCTGCGGGCGATCGACCAGCGGCACCAGCACCGCCGCGGGCACCGGGTTCGCGGGGAAGTGTCGTTGCATGCGCCGCGCACGCTCCTCGTCCATCCCCAGCAGGCGCCAGTCGGCCAGCTCCGGGTGCGGCGCCGCGCGCGAGAATCGCCGCAGGATGCGCTCACGCAGCCCGTCGTGCATGAACGCCGCGCTCACCCTCCGCCCCCGCCGCCATGCAGTCCGCCGCGCGTGAGCGCGGCCGGATCGAGCAGGCGACGCAGCTCCGCTTCCGAAAGTCCCGACATCTCGAGCGCCACGTCGAACACCGGCCGTCCCTCGGCGTAGGCGCGCTTGGCGATCACGGCCGCGCGCTCGTAGCCAATGACCGGGTTGAGCGCGGTGGCGAGGATGGGATTGCGCGCCAGCACGTCGCCGAGCCGCTCGGGATCCGGTTCCACGCCGGCGATGCACTGCTGCGCGAGCGCACGCGCCGCGCCGGCCAGCAGGTGGATGGCGGCGAGCAGGTTGTTGGCGATCAGCGGCAGCATCACGTTGAGCTGGAAATTGCCCGACTGCCCCGCGATCGCGATGGCGGCATCCAGGCCCATGACCTGCGCGGCGATCATCGCCACGGCCTCGGGAATCACCGGGTTCACCTTGCCCGGCATGATGCTGCTGCCCGGCTGCAAGGCCGGCAGCTTGAGTTCGCCGAGCCCGGCCAGCGGCCCCGAGCCCATCCAGCGCAGGTCGTTGACGATCTTCATCAGCGCCACCGCCAGCGCGCGCAGTTGACCGGAATATTCGACCGCCGCGTCCTGCGAACCCTGCGCGGCAAAGAAGTTGCCGGCGGTGACGAACGGCACCGACGTCTGCGCGCGCAGCTCGTCGATGAAGCGCGCCGCGAATTCGGGGTGCGCGTTGATGCCGGTACCGACCGCCGTGCCACCCTGCGCCAGCGCCAGCAGGCGCGGCTCGGTCGCGCGCAGCCGCTCGATCGCGAGCTCGATCTGCGCGCGCCAGCCGGACACTTCCTGGCCGAGCGTCACCGGGGTGGCGTCCATGAGGTGCGTGCGGCCGGTCTTGAGCACCGCGGCCCAGGCAATCTCCTTCTGCCTGAGCACACCGCACAGCTCGTCGAGCGCCGGCAGCAGGTCGCGCCGCGAGGCCAGCACTGCGCTCACGTGGATGGCGCTCGGAATGCAGTCGTTGCTGCTCTGGCACATGTTCACGTGATCGTTGGGATGCACGGTGCGGCCGAGCGCGCGAGCGGCGAGCGTGGCGATGACCTCGTTCGCATTC
>DASSRK010000033.1:0-6551 GCA_035701825.1 Steroidobacteraceae bacterium | reverse complement strand
GAGCGAACGCCAAGAGCTTCCGTCTTCGGAAGCTCTTGAAGCGCGATTTCCCTGCGGCCGAAAACGAGAGCCCGGAGTGCCGCGGCGACCACCCCGAGTCGGGCCTTCCGCGTTCGTCAGGAAAAGAGGAATGTCTCCGTTTCTACTTCAGCGTCTTCGTTAGCGCGCGCAGGTAGGTTTTGAAAGGACCTTTGAGCTCGGGGTGCGCCAGTGCGTATTCGACGTTCGCCTGCAGGTAGCCGATCTTGCTGCCGCAGTCGAAGCGCTTGCCGGCGAAGCGATATGCGTACACCGCCTCGTCGTGCATCAATCGTGCGATGCCGTCGGTGAGCTGGATTTCACCGCCCGCGCCTTCGCCGATGCGTTCGAGGTGCGTGAACACGCGCGGCGTGAGCAGGTAGCGGCCAACCACCGCCATGTTGGACGGGGCCTGCGCGGGCTTCGGCTTCTCGACGATGCGTTCCATGCGCAGCAGGTCACCGTGGCGCGCGCCGGCCTTCACGATGCCGTACTTGTCGGTCTGCGACTGCGGCACGGTCTGCACCGCGATGATGCTGCCGTTGTCGAAACGATCGGCCATCTGCTTGAGGCAGGCGTCGCGCGCGTCGATGAGATCGTCCGCGAGGTGCACGAAGAACGGCGCGTTGCCGACGGCGGGCTTGGCGCACAACACCGCGTGACCGAGGCCGAGCGGCGCCGGCTGGCGGATGTAGATGCACGACGCGTACGACGGCAACACGCTGCGCAGTGTCTTCAGCAGGTCGCTCTTGCCCTGCTTGAGCAGCAGGCTCTCCAGTTCTCCGTCCGTGTCGAAGTGATCTTCGATGGCGCGCTTGGACGCGCCCGTCACGAACACCAGGCGACGCGCGCCCGCCTCCAGCGCCTCTTCGACCGCGTACTGGATCAGCGGCTTGTCGACGATGGGCAGCATCTCCTTGGGGCTGGCCTTGGTGGCCGGCAGGAAGCGCGTGCCGCGGCCCGCGACCGGGAAGACGGCAACGTCGATAGGAGACTGCGATCGTTTGGCGGGCATGTCGGCTCCGGCTAACCAGGGGGCCGGAAACATACCACGCCCGCAGCGGGGCCCTGAACGGCCCCGGTGAGGCGGAAGCCGAAGTTTGCGGGACTTCACACCTCCCGGGGCCGTAGGACATGACTTACGAAGCCGGCTTGACTGGTTTGGCGGCAGGTGCCGGCGTCGGCGCGCCAGCCGGGGCAGCGCCCTTTTCTCCCCCGAGCCTGATGTCCGCACGGTTCTTCTCGATGAGCTTCTGCGTGATGCCTTCGACCATGCCGAGCTGGTCGACGCTCTTGAAGGGCCCGTTCTTCTCGCGATAACTCACGATGGCCTTGGCCTTGGCGGGACCGATGCCGTTGAGCGCCTTGGCCAGCGTGGTGGCGTCCGCGGTGTTGATGTTGACGGGCTCGGCGTGCACCAGCTGCGCGAGCAGCAGCGTCGCGGCGAGCGTCGGCGCCCAGGTCTTGATGAATCGGAATGTCATGTAGCCTCCTTGCGTGTGGACCCGGCGGCGCCGGGCACGCGAAGACTAACAATCCAGCCGCGCTGCACCGAAGCCGCAAATCCGCTCAATGCGCGCGGATTTGCACGCTCTGCAGGGAATCCCAGCTGCGGCAGCCCGGGCAGCGCCAGTGCCAGGTCACGCTGCCGACACCGCAATCCTCGCAGCGGAAGCGCGCTTCCAGGCGTGGCGGCTCCGGCTGCTCCGGCAGCTTCTTCTCGAGCCGCGCATCGAGCTCCGCGGCCCGGCCCGCCAGCGCCTCGTGGGCTTCCTGCACGAAGGCATCACGAATGGTGCGTGACCCGCCGAGCGCGGTCGCATAGAGCTCGAGCGAACGCGCCGCGTCGCCCGATGCCGCCGCGATGCGCGCCGCCAGCATGCGGACGCGCGCGGCATCCGCCGCGTGCACGCGCGCCGATGCCAGGTGGGCGCGCGCGGCATCGACGTCATTCGCGGCGAGGGCGGCTTCGCCGAGCTCGCAGTAGTAGTGCGCCGCCACCCCGGCGACTTCGCGCTGCTTCTCGGGCGGCAGCTCGCGGAAGATGTCGAGCGCCGCGCGCCAGTCGCGCTGCTGCTCGTAGATCCATGCCAGCTTCTCGAGCGCGGCGGGACGGTACTGCGGCGAGCCCATCAGGTCGCGCATGCGCTCCTCCGCCCGATCCAGCAGCCCCGCGCTCATGTAGTCGAGTCCCAGCGCGAAGGTGGCGCGCTCGCGGATCGCCGCCTCGCGGTTTTGCGCGAGCTCGGTGTGGATGGCGATGGCCCGATCCACCTCGCCACGCCTGCGCATCAGGCTGCCGAGCGCGAACTGGATCTCCGCCTCGTGCGAACGGGTGGCGAGGCGCGTGAAAATCTCGGTGGCGCGATCGTAGCGGTCGTTGACCAGGTGATCGAGGCCGGTGAAGTACTCGCCGTCGCGCCGCATGCGCCGGCCGCGCGCCGTGCGCCGACCGAGCGCGAACGCCGCCGCCCCGACCAGCAGGAAACACAGCAACAGGATTTCGGGACCGATGCCGCGCAGGCGCATGCGCGGAAGTTATCAGAAATGGCAACGCGCTCGGCTAAGATCACCGCCCTGTTTCGGGTCTCGGGCAGGTATCGCGATGAAGCGGCGATTGTTAGCCATGCGGGTTCTTGGTCTCGGTGCACTCGGCGCGCTTGGCGCCGCGGTCGCCGCGGAGCCGGTCGCTCCACTCGAGCCCTATCGAAACATTCCCCTGTGGGATGTCGGACAAGTCCCGGGCGCGGCCGGCGACGGCCCGCTGGACGCGCCGTTCGTCACGGTGTTCGCGCCGCGCCCCGGAACGGCGAACGGCGGCGCCGTGGTGATCGCTCCCGGCGGCGGAAACATCATGCTGATGTACGGCGGCGAAGGCGCCGACGTCGCCGAGGCGTTCAACGACTGGGGCGTCACGGCCTTCGTGCTCACCTACCGGCTCGCGCCGCGCTACGACCAGGCGGCGCGCACCCAGGATGCCGAGCGCGCGGTGCGGCTGGTGCGCGCGCACGCCGCCGCGTGGCATCTCGATCCCGCGCGGATCGGCTTCGTCGGCTTTTCCGCCGGCGGCAGCCTGGGCCGCACGCTCATGGCGGCGGCCGATGCAGGCGTCGCGCAAAGCGCCGATCCGATCGAGCGCGTGAGCTCGAGGCCTGACTACCTGGGGCTCATCTACGGAGCCGGTCGCGCGCTACCCGGCGAGCCGCTCGCGGACTATCCACCGACGTTCCTGCTGTCGGCGGCGGCGGACCAGGCGCCGTCGCTGGCGAATGCGCAGTTGTTCGCCGACCTGACGCAGGCCGGCGCCATTGCCGAGCTGCACGTCTACCAGCGCGGACGCCATGGCTTCGGCACGGGCCAGGGCAGCCCGGAGTTCGGCGACTGGATGCCGCGGCTCGAGCATTTCCTGCGGATCGCGGGCTTCCTGCCGGCGGGCACGGTGCCCGCGCCCGTGGTTCCGCCCGCAAAGGCGCCGGTGACGCGCAGGCAGAAATCGATGGCGCCGGCGCGCGCCAATGCGGCCCCCACTGTCAATGACGGCTACGGCGACTACGTCTACGTGCCGGCGGGCCGGTTCGAGATGGGCGACGCTTCAGGCGAGGGCCTCGCGCGTGAGCGCCCCGCGCATAGCGTCGAGCTCGGCGCGTTCTACATCGGCAAATACGAGATCACCAACCGCGAGTGGAAGAAATTCCGCGCCGACCCCGGGTACGACGACCCGAAGTTCTGGCCGGGCGGCCGCGTGATGCCACGCGACCAGGTGCCTTACTGGACCCAGCCCAACAACCACGGCGGCGGCACGCCGGACAGCGACGATTACCCGGTGATCGGCGTGAACTGGGACGCGGCCACCGCCTACTGCGCGTGGCTGAGCGCGCGCACCGGCAAGCGCTATCGCCTGCCCACCGAGGCCGAATGGGAAAAGGCCGCGCGCGGCACCGATGGGCGTCGCTATCCCTGGGGCGAGAGCATCGGCCGCGAGCATGCGAACTACGTCGGCGCGCAACCCTTCGACACCGTGCGGCCGGCCGGGTACTACGATGGCAGCGTGCGCGACGGCTTCGCGACGCGCGCCAATGCCTCGCCCTACGGTGCCTTCGACATGGCGGGCAACCTGCTCGAGTGGTGCCAGGACTGGTACGACCGCGACTACTACGCCGCCTCGCCGCGCAGGAACCCGCGGGGTCCCGCGAGCGGTGCGTATCGCGTGGTGCGCGGCGGCAGCTTCTTCGTCGAAGCGGCGGATCTTCGCACCACCGCGCGCTCGGCCGCGTGGCCCTCATTCCAGGGGCATCGCATGATCGGCTTCCGGCCCGTGCGGGAGCCCTGAGGCGGGCCAGCTACCCGCGGGGCGCGGACTTCGCGCGCTGCCAGTCGCGCCAGTAGTTCGGGTAGGTCTTGGCGACGCAGCCCGGGTCCAGGATGCGCAGGCCGGCCAGGCGCGAGCCGAGCACGCCGAACGACATGGCGATGCGGTGGTCGTGGTAGGTCTCGATGTCCACGATTCCGCGGCGCGCCCTCACGGCTTCACCCAGCGGCTGGATCACCATGTAGTCGGGCCCCTCTTCCACCGCCACGCCCAGCTTGCGCAGCTCGCGCGTGGGCGCGGCGATCCGATCGCATTCCTTCACGCGCAGCGTCGCGAGCCCGGTGATGCGCGTGGGCCGTGCCAGGAACGGCGCGATCATCATCAGCGTCGGCGCGACGTCCGGCATGCTGGTCATGTCGACGGCGCCGTCGAACCACGCCGCGAGCGTGCGCGGCCCTTCGATCACCGTGGCGCCGACCGGGCGCGAGACGCGAGCGCCGAGCCGCTCGCAGAGCTCGAAGAAGGCGTAGTCGCCCTGGCGCGTGCCGGAGCCGAGATTGGTGAGCGTGATGGAGGCGCCGTGCAGCAACGCGAGCGCCGCGAAATACGAGGCGGCCGAGGCGTCGCCCTCCACCGGCACCACGCCCGCGCGATAGTCCTGGGCACGGACCACGAGCCGACGATAGCCCTGGTTCTCCACCGCGACGCCGAACTTCGCCATCTCGTCGAGCGTGAGATCGACATAGGGCTTGCTGGTGAGCTCGCCTTCGACCTCGATGGTGAGCCCGCCTTCGATCAACGGCGCGATGGTCAGCAGGCTGGTGAGGTACTGGCTGGAGATGGTGCCGGGCACGCGCACCGGGCCGCGCAACGCGCGCGTGCCGGACACCGTCGTGGGCAGGTGGCCATCGCGCGCGGCGTCGATGCGCGCGCCGAGTGCCCTGAGCGCGTCGGTCAGGTCCTTGTTAGGCCGGTTGCGCATGGAGACGTGGCCGTCGACCACGGTCACGTCCGGGCGCAGCGCGGCGAAGGCCAGCATGAGACGCGTGGTCACGGCGCTCTGCCCGACGTCGAGCTCGACGCGGCCCGCGCCGAATCGTCCGCCGCGGCCGGTGATGCGCACCGCGTCTTCGGCGGAATCGTCCACGGCGATGCCGAGCCGGCGCAGGCAGTCCTTCATGCGCCAGTAGTCGTCGGCCTCACCCGGGAAGCGCACGGTGCTGGTGCCGTCCGCGAGCGCCGCGATGGCGCAGTCGCGCAGCGTCAGCGACTTGCTGCCGGGGAGCGCGGTTTCGAAATGAAACGAGCCCTGCTGCCAGGGCTCGAGATCGAGGAATGGCGGGAAATCGACTTTCAGCGGATGAGATTCCCGACGATCCACCAGGCCGCGAGTGCGCCGAGGCCGCCCAGCACCCCGCCCACCAGCGCGCCTTTCAGCGTGCGGCGGCCGGACTTCTCGAAGGCTCTTGCGTCACTGCCCATGGCTGAATCGATCGCCCGTCAATCGCGGATCGGCCGGTCGGCGCCATCGTTCACGCGCTCGCGCAGGTCCTTGCCCGGCTTGAAGTGCGGAACGTACTTGCCGGAGAGCGCCACCGCTTCACCGGTCTTGGGATTGCGGCCCTGACGTGGCGGACGGAAGTGCAGCGAGAACGAGCCGAAGCCGCGTATCTCGATGCGATCTCCCGCCGACAAGGAATCGCTCATGATCTCGAGGATCTGCTTGAGCGCGAGCTCCACATCCTTGGCGGGCAGGTGCTTCTGTTTCGCCGTGATGATCTCGATGAGCTCGGATTTCGTCATGGGCCGCTATCCTTTTTCTTGTTGTGGTCCAGTCGATCAACGATCGCCGATCTGTTCCTTCAGCAGGTCGCCCAGGCTGGTGCCCGACGAAGGCTGCTCGGAACGGTAGTTGGATACCGCTTCCTGCTCTTCGTGGATCTCCTTGGCCTTGATCGACAGCGCGATGGTGCGGGTCTTGCGATCCACGCCGGTGAAGCGGGCTTCCACTTCCTGGCCGACCTTGAGCACGGTGCGCGCGTCTTCCACGCGGTCGCGGCCGAGCTCGCTGGCGCGCAGCTGGCCTTCGATGCCGTTGCCGAGGTCGATGACCGCGCCACGCGCGTCCACTTCCTTGACGACACCCTTGACGATCGTGCCCTTCGGATTCGTCGCGATGTACTCGCTGAACGGATCCTGCGCGAGCTGCTTGATGCCGAGCGAG
>DASSRK010000032.1:0-27595 GCA_035701825.1 Steroidobacteraceae bacterium | reverse complement strand
TGACCAGCATCGAAGAAGTCAACAGCGTCACCATCGAATAGTTTGTAAGGACAAGCGAGCATGGCAACCGCAGTCGCAACCGCAGGCGCCAAGAGCGCCAAACGAGACGTTCCCTTCTCGTGGTCCGGGATGGACAAGAAGGGCAATCGCGTTTCGGGCAAGAGCCTCGCGCCGGACGAGACTTCGCTGCGCGCCGATCTGCGCCGCCAGGGCATCGCCGTCAACAAGGTCAAGAAGCAATCGCAGGCCTTCAAGGCCGGCGGCAAGGTCAAGCCCGAGGACATCGCGGTGTTCAGCCGCCAACTCGCGACCATGCTGGCCGCCGGTATCCCACTCGTGCAGGCCTTCGAGATCGTCGGCAACGGCAACGACAAGCCAGCGATGCAGAAGCTGATCCTCGACATCAAGGCGGACGTCGAGGGCGGTACCTCCCTGCACGAGGCGCTGGGCAAGCACCCGCTGCACTTCGACGACCTGTACGTGAACCTGGTCGAAGCCGGCGAACAGGCCGGTGCGCTGGAAACGCTGCTCGACAAGATCGCCACCTACAAGGAAAAGACCGAGGCCCTGAAGAAGAAGGTCAAGAAGGCCCTGTTCTACCCGGCGGCGGTCATGGTGGTCGCCGTCGTCGTGACGGTCATCCTGCTGATCTTCGTGATCCCGCAGTTCGAGAGCCTGTTCAAGGGCTTCGGTGCGGACCTGCCCGCCTTCACCCAGTTCGTGATCGACATGTCGCGCGGCCTGCAGGAGCACGGCGTGTGGTTCGCCATGATCGTCGGCGGAGCCGTCTACGCGTTCATCTACTTCAAGAAGCGTTCGAAGAAGATGCGCGAATTCCTCGACCGAGCGCTGCTCAAGGTGCCGGTCGTCGGACCCATCATGTACAAGTCGGCGGTCGCGCGCTTCGCGCGCACGCTGTCGACCATGTTCGCCGCCGGCGTGCCGCTGGTCGAAGCCCTCGAATCCGTGGCCGGCGCCTGCGGCAACATCGTGTTCGAGAACGCGGTGCTGAAGATGCGCGACGAAGTCGCCACCGGCCAGCGCCTGCAACGCGCGATGGAAAACACCGGCCTGTTCCCCAACATGGTCATCCAGATGATCGCGGTCGGTGAAGAAGCCGGCGCGCTCGACGCCATGTCGGGCAAGGTCGCCACCTTCTACGAGGCCGAGGTCGACAACGCGGTCGACAGCATGTCCTCGCTGCTCGAGCCGCTCATCATGGCCATCCTCGGCGTGCTGGTCGGCGGCCTCGTCATCGCCATGTACCTGCCCATCTTCAAGCTGGGCGCGGTGGTGTAAGGCCACGACGCACAGACACATAACAAGAAACGAAACGCCGCGACCATTCTCCGAAAGATGGCGCGGCGTTTCTCTATGACCCGATGACCGATCCCCAGCCCGGCTTCCTCGCGCTACTCGCCCTGCACCCGGCGCTGTTCGTGACCTTGAGCGCGCTGCTCGGTCTCATGGTCGGCAGCTTCCTCAACGTGGTGATCCACCGCCTGCCAATCATGATGGACAACGAGCTGCGCGCCGAGTGCGCCGCGCTCGCCTTCCAGGACGGCACGGCCGGCGAGCCCACGCCACCACCGGCCTACAACGTCGTGACGCCGCGCTCGGCCTGCCCGAAGTGCAAGGCGCCCATCACCGCGCTGCAGAACATCCCGCTGGTGAGCTGGCTCGCGCTGCGCGGCAAGTGCGCCCATTGCAGGAACCCCATCAGCGCCCGCTACCCGCTGGTGGAACTCGCCACGGGCGTGCTCTCGGGCTTCGTCGCCTGGCGCTTCGGCTACGGGCTCACGGGCGTGGCGGCGCTGGCCTTCACGTGGATCCTCATCGCGCTGACGATGATCGATTTCGACACGCAGTTCCTGCCGGACGCGCTGACCTATCCCCTGCTGTGGCTCGGCCTGCTGCTGAGTCTCTGGTACCCGGTCTGGGGCGTGGGTGCCGACCCCGTCGGACCGCGCGAGAGCATCGTCGGCGCGGTGGCCGGCTACCTCAGCCTGTGGAGCGTGTACTGGGCCTTCAAGCTGCTCACCGGCAAGGAAGGCATGGGATATGGCGATTTCAAGCTGTACGCGGCTCTGGGTGCGTGGCTCGGCTGGAAAATGCTGCTGCCGATCATCGTGTTCGCCTCGGGCGTGGGCGCGATCTTCGGCGTGGTGGTCATGATCCGCCAACGCAAGGGCCGCGACACACAGATCGCCTTCGGGCCCTTCCTCGCCATCGCCGGCTGGATCGCGCTGGTCGCCGGCCACGATATCGTCAGCCGCTACCTGTCGCTGTACGCGCGTCAGTGAGCATGGCGCGCAAGTTCCGCGTGGGGCTCACCGGCGGCATCGCCAGCGGCAAGAGCACCGTCGCGAACCTGTTCGTCGCGTTGGGCGCCACCCTCGTCGATACCGACCTGCTCGCACGCGAAGTCGTGGCGCCGGGCTCGCCGCTGCTGGCCGAAATCGCGACCCATTTCGGCGCCGGCATCCTCCAGCCGGACGGTGCGCTCGACCGCGGCAGGCTGCGCGACAAGGTGTTCGCGGACCCGGCCGAGCGGGGCTGGCTGGAAGCGCTGACGCATCCCGCCATCCGCGCGTTGACCGACCAGCGTTGCGATTCGGCCACCGGGTCGTATGTGATCGTGGCGATCCCGCTGCTGGCTGAGACCCATGGGGCGGACCGCTTCGACCGCGTGCTGGTGGTGGACTGCGACCCCGAGCTGCAGATCGCGCGGCTGCAGGCGCGCGACGGCACGACGCGCGCGCAGGCGGCACAGATGCTCGCAGCCCAGGCGTCGCGCGAACAACGTCTCGCGGTGGCGGACGATGTGATCCGCAACGACGGGGACCTCGCCAGCCTGCGCGACCAGGTCGAAAAACTGCATCGCAGCTACACGATGGCCGCGTCGGCACAATCAGACAGGTGACCTCGTGAACGCGGGAAATCATCACGCCGGGCGCATCGCGGTTTACGCGGCCCGCCACGGTCGCGCAGAATAGGCCGATGGCCGAGGAAGCCGAGATTCAGCCACCGCCGGTCGCCGCCGAGGCCCCGCTGGTATTCGAGCAGCCGCTCAACGAGCGGATGCGCACCTTCCTGCGCCTCGACTTCCTCTACAACCAGGCGCTGTACCACAACGAGATGCAGAGCCAGTGGGGCAGCCGCGCCGCCATGGCCAGCCTGCTCGACATCCTCGCCATCGCCGCGCGCAGCGACGTGCGCGCCGACGTGCAGAAGGAGCTCGAGCGCCACCTCGCGCAGCTCAACGTGTTCCAGAGCAAGCCCGGGGTCGACTCGGCGCGGCTGCGCACCGTGATGTCGAACCTCCTGCGGCTGCGCGCCGACCTGGTGGCCTGCGGGTCTAACTACCTCGCGGGACTCAAGGACTCGGAGTTCCTCTCGGCGATCCGCCATCGCAGCGCGATCCCGGGCGGCACCTGCGAGTTCGACCTGCCGGACTTCTTCTTCTGGCTGAACCAGTCCACCGACCAGCGCGCGCGCTCGTTCAACGAGTGGCTGGCGACGCTGCGGCCGCTGTGCGACGCCATCGCCGAGCTGCTGTGGATCACCCGGCAGCACGGCAAGCCGCGCCAGGAGATCGCGCGCGGCGGCGTTTACCACATCACCTTCGAGCGCGACACGCCGATACAGCTGGTGCGCATCGCATTGCCGTCGGGCTCGGGGCTGTATCCCGAGACCTCGGGGTCTCACTACCGCTGCAGCGTGCGGTTGCTGGCGTGGAACGGGTTGAACACCCGGCCGCAGCAGACGACCGAGGACGTGCCGTTCACGCTGACCTGCTGTACTTAGTAAGGGGCTCACGCCCCACGACGGAAAACGGGGCCGAAGCGGCCCCGTACATCGAGTTTCAGGAGCAGGTTAGTTAGACGGCGCGGGCATGCCGAGGGCGTTGGCCACGAAGCCGAACTGGTCGGCGATGTCCTCGATGAGCATCCACACTGGTTTGCCGGCGCCGTGGCCGGCGCGCGTCTCGACGCGGATCATCACCGGGTTGTCGCAGGCCTGCGCGTGCTGCAGCTCGGCGGCGAACTTGTAGCTGTGCCACGGCACCACGCGGTCGTCGCGGTCCGCGGTGGTGACCAGGGTCGGCGGATAGCACACACCCGGCTTCACGTTGTGCACGGGTGAATAGGCGCGCAGCGCCGGGAATTCCGCGGCGTTCTCGGACAGGCCGTAGTCGCTCGACCACTGCCGCGCGTTGGCGCTCGCGGTCTGGTAGCGCAGCATGTCCATGACGCCGACGCCCGGCAGCGCCGCGCCGAACAGATCCGGGCGCTGCGTGAGCGCCGCGCCAACCAGCAGGCCGCCATTGCTGCGACCGAGGATCGCGAGGCGCTTCGGGCTGGTGTACTTCTCGCGCACGAGGTATTCCGCCGCGGCGATGAAGTCGTCGAACACGTTCTGCTTGCGCAGCTTGGTACCCGCCAGGTGCCACTCCTCGCCGTACTCGCCGCCACCGCGCAGGTTGGCGACCGCGTAGACCCCGCCGAGCTCGAGCCACGACTGGATGGCGGGGCTGAACGACGGCGACAACGTCACGTTGAAGCCGCCGTAGCCGTACAGCATCACCGGCTGGTTACCATCGCGCGGCGCGTCCTTGCGGCGGATGATGAACATCGGCACGCGCGTGCCGTCCTTGCTGTTGAAGAACACCTGCTCGGTGACGAACGGCGTGAAATCCGCGGGCACGGTCGGCTTGCGGAACTCGCTGACCGAGTTCTTCGCCACGTCGAGCCGCAGGATGCGCGTCGGCGACAGGTAGTCGGAGTACGAAAAGAAGGCCTCGGGGTTGTCGCCGTGGCCCTGGAAGCCGGTGGCGGTGCCGATGCCGGGTAGTTGGACGTCGCCGGCCGGCGCGCCGCTGGCCTCGAACAGCTTCACCACGCTGTGCACGTCGCGCGTGTACTCGACCACCACGCGCCCGCCGATGTAGTTGGCGTTGCTGATCGGGTCTTCGGACTGCGGCACCACGGTGCGCCAGGCCGCAGGCATCGGCTTCGCCGGGTTCACCGCGATCACGCGCCCGCGCGGCGCGCTGTTCGTGGTCTGGAAGAAGAGCTCGTCGCCCTTCGAGCCGATGAACGTGTAGATCGCGTCCCACGCCGCGAACAACGGCTTGGGCTTCGCGCCGGCCTTGCGCAGGTCCTGCACCAGCACGCCGTTGGCGTCGTAGCCTTCGAAGAGCCCGATGATGAGATAGCGCCCGTCCTCGGTGACCACGGCCGAGGGCACGCGGGTCGGATGGTCGGCGACCTTGAAAACCAGCGCGTCAGACGATTGCGGGTCGTTCAAGCGGTGGAAATAGACATCGGGCCGCCCGGCGTCGTCGCCACGCTCGGCGGTGTCGGCCGTGTCGCCCGCCTTCAGCGGGTAGCGGCTGTAATAGACCCCCGAACTGTCGCGCGCCCACGAGACCGCCCAGAACTTGCTGAACTTGAGCGACACGGGAAGATCGCCGCCATCGTCGACGCGCCGGAAATGCCAGATGTTCCAGTCGGTGCCGCCGTCCGACAGCGCATACGCGAGCACCTTGCCATCGGGGCTCGGCAGCCACTGCGACAGCGCGATGGTGGCGTCCTCACGCTTGCCATTGGGATCGACCAGCACGCGCGGCGGCGCATCGAGCGCATCGGCGACGTACAGCACGCTCTGGTCCTGGGTGCCATCGTTGCGCAGGAAGAAATAGCGGCCGGCCTCGCTCTGCGGCACGCCGAAGCGCTCGTAGGTCCACAGCTGCTTGAGCCGATTGCCGAGCCAGGCACGCTGCGCCAACCGCTCGAGATAGGGTTGCGCCAGCTCGTTCTGCGCGGACACCCACGCGCGCGTCTCCGGCGCGGACAGGTTTTCGAGCGCACGGTACGGATCCGCGACGCGCACGCCGTGGTAGTCGTCGCTGACGTCGCCGCGCGCCGCCGCCGGGTACTGGAGCTTCGCCGGGGCTTCCGCGATCGGGGGGACATGCCTGGCGACCGGCTTCTGGCTCGCGCAGGCGACGAACAGCGCGGCACTGAGTACCGACACCCACAGGTAGCGAGCGAATGAAGCCATCCCTAAACTCCGCGGATGAAATTTGATCGCAGTGTAACAGCCGACTCCCGCATTCCCGGCCGCCGCGCCGCGGTTTTTTCTCGGCTCGGCGCGGTTCTCGCGATGTACGTGCTGGCCGCCGCGCCCGCGCACCCGGGGAAACTCCCATTGGAACGCCTGTTCGCGGCGCCCGACCTGTCCGGTCCGACGCTGCGCGGCGTGACGATTTCGCCCGATGGCAACCTGGTCGCGTACCTCAAGGCGCGCGACGACGACAAGGATCGCTACGATCTGTGGGCCTATGACATCCGGGCGAAAAAGCATCGCCGCCTGGTGGATTCGCGCACTCTTGCGGGCGCAGACCGCGCGCTGTCCGCGGAGGAAGAGTCGCGCCGTGAGCGCCAGCGCACCGCCGCGCTGTCGGGCATCGTCGAATACAGCTTCGCACCGGACAGCCGCCACCTGCTGATACCGCTCAACGGTGACCTGTACGTCTACGACCTCGTGCGCCAGGGCGCGGACGCGGTGCAGCGCCTCACCCGCTCGGACGCCTATGAAACCGACGCACGCTTCTCGCCGCGCTCGCACTACGTGAGCTTCATCCGCGACCAGAACCTGTACGTGATCGACCTGGCCAATGGCACCGAGCGCGCGATCACGCGCGACGGCGGCGGACTCGTGAGCTTCGGCGTGGCCGAATTCATCGCCCAGGAGGAGATGGATCGCGACACCGGCTATTGGTGGTCGCCCGACGAGCGGCGCATCGCGTTCGCGCGCGTGGACGAGGCGCCGGTGGCCGAGGTGGAACGGTTCGAGATCCAGGCCTCGGGCGCGCGCATCGTGCGCCAGCGCTATCCGGGCACCGGCACCGCCAACGCGCGCGTCACGCTGCTGGTGGCCGACCTCGCGGTCGACACGCCCGTGGCGCTCGACCTCGGCGCGAATGCCGACATCTATCTACCGCGCGTCGACTGGTTCCCCGACGGACGCGGCCTCGCCGTGCAGCGCCAGAGCCGCGACCAGAAGCGGCTCGAGCTGCTGCGCTTCGATCCGGACACCGGGCGCGGCCGCGTGCTGATCACCGAGCGCAGCGACACCTGGGTGCCGCTGCACCACGAGCTCACCTTCCTGCAGCGTTCGCACCAGTTCATCTGGGCATCGTCGCGCGGCGGCTTCCAGCAACTCTACCTGTACGACGACGACGGCAACCTGGTGCGGCCGCTGACTCCGGGCGAGTACATGGTGGTGGGCGTCGCCAGCGAGGGCGCGGTGCGCGCCGTGGACGAGCGCGCGCGGCGCGTGTACTTCACCGCCAACCTGCCCTCGCCGCTCGAGCGGCAGCTTTTCTGGGTGTCGCTCGACAAGCCGGGCAAGCCACGGCGCGTGACGCCGAACGCGGGTGTGCACGCCATCACCATGGCGATGAATGCGCGGGTGTTCGTCGATACCTTTTCCAACGCCGACACGCCGACCAACGTCTGGCTGCGGCATGCCGACGGCAAGCCGCTGACCGCGCTGGTCGCCAACGCACTCGATGCGCACCACCCCTACGCGCCCTATCTCGACGAACACGTGCACACCGAGTTCGGGACGCTGGCGACCGCGGACGGGCAGACGCTGTACTACAAGCTGCTCAAGCCGCGGGTGCTCGAGCCCGGCAAGCGCTACCCGGTGCTGGTTTCGGTGTACGGCGGACCTGGCGTGCAGACCGTGTTCGACGCCTGGGGCCCACTCTTCAACCAGTACCTGGTGCAGCACGGCTACGTGGTGTTCGCGCTCGACAATCGCGGCAGCGGCTATCGCGGTACCCGGTTCGAGACCGCGTTGATCGGGCCCGGCGGCGGGCGCCTGGGGGCAGTCGAGGTGCAGGACCAGGTGCGCGGCGCGGAATTCCTGCGCACGCTGCCATACGTCGACGGCAGTCGCATCGGCATCTTCGGCTGGAGCTACGGCGGGTTCATGACGTTGATGTCGCTGATGCAGGCGCCGGACGCGTTCGCGGCCGGCGTGGCCGGCGCGCCGGTGACCGACTGGTCGCTGTACGACACGCATTACACCGAGCGCTATCTATCTACCCCGCTCGCCAACCCGGCCGGCTACCAGGCGAGCAACGTGCTCACCTGGGCCGACAAGCTGTCGCGGCCGCTGCTGCTGGTGCACGGCATGGCCGACGACAACGTGCTGTTCGCCAACAGCACCGTGCTCATGAAGAAGCTGCAGGACCTGGAGAAGCCCTTCGACCTGATGACCTACCCGGGCGGCAAGCACGGCCTCATCCGCCAGAGCGTCGCCGGCCTGCACGCCAGCGCCAACATCGTGCGGTTCTTCGATCGGGAGCTGGGCGCGGGCCCGAGGTAATACGGTGCCGCAGATGGTGCCGGAGCATGCATTCCGGCATAACTTCCCGTGGGGGGTCGAACCACTGAGTTATGCCGGAATGCATGCTCCGGCACCGTCTCACGCGGCACCGTCTTACGGCGCCGTCTCAAAGCTTGATGCGACCGCCGCCCGGAGGTGCGCCGCCCATGTCGCCGCCGGCGCCCGGCACGACGATGCGCGAGGCGGCTTCGCGGCGCATCTCGCGCGCCTCTTCGATGGCCTGCTCGATCGCGACCTTGACCGCGTCGGGAAACTTCGCGCAGGCATCTTCGATCGACTTGGCGTCGAGCTCGAAGGCCAGCGGCAGCACGCCCGCGGGTGTCAGCAGTTGCGTCTGCCCGGAATACAGCACGGGGCGCGAGCCGTCCTCGCTGCCGTCGCTCTTGATCGGCACCAGCCGGCGCAGCGTTCCCGCCTTGCGGTCGGTGAAGATCTCCTCGCGGTAGAGCTGCGTCGGGTCGAGCTTGATCTCGGGAAGTTGTTGCTGTTCCTGGGCCATGGGGGTTCTACCGTGTGTTTTCGAGAACGCCGGATGATAGCAACTGCAATGCCTCGACGAACGGGGCGTCGGCGGGCAGGAGGCGCTCATTGCCCAACGACTGACAATCCACCCACTTCAACTGCTGGCCGTCGAGGCCCCGCGGCGTGCCGCGGACCAACGATGCCCGCCATAGAACGAGGTCGATTGTACGGTCCGGGTATTCGTGGGTCAGCGTCATGACATGCGCTTCCGGTCGCGTCTCGACCCCGAGCTCTTCGCGCAATTCACGCACCAGCGCGTCTGGGTCGCTCTCGCCGTCCGACACCTTGCCGCCGGGGAATTCCCACCAGCCGGCCATGTGCTTGCCTTCGGGACGCTGCGCGATCAGCACCCGGCCGGCGTCGTCTAACAAGGCTGCCGCCACGACGCGCATGGACGGCTTCATCGGCTCCGGCACCATTTGCTAGGAAATGGGGTCTGACCCCATTTCCTATTCGACGCCTTCGAGGACGCCGTGGCAGTTCTTGAACTTCTTGCCGCTGCCGCACGGACAGGGCTGGTTGCGGCCTACCTTGGGCGCCACGCGGACCGGGCGTTGCACCTGCGCCGGTGGTGGCGCCTGCATCGGCGGCGCCTGACGGCCACCCTGCGCGGGGCCCTGCGGCTGCGGCTCGCCCGGTGAGGCACCGAGCTGGGCCAGCGAAGCGGCCTCGGCGTGCTGCAATTGCAGCGCGCGGTTCAGGCGCGCGCGGCGCGCCTCCTCCTCGCGCGCGATCATCTCCGGCGTCTTGATCTGCACTTCGAGCGTCGCGAGGATGGTCACGGTGTCGAACTTGATTCTTTCGAGCATGGCGGCGAACAGCTCGAAGGCCTCGCGCTTGTACTCGTAGCGATAATCCTTCTGCGCGTAGCCACGCAGGTGGATGCCCTGGCGCAGGTAGTCCATCGCGCCGAGGTGCTCGCGCCATTGCTGGTCGAGCACCTTGAGCATCACGTCCTTCTCGACGTGGCGCATGAACGGCACGCCATCCTCGCCATTGCCGATGCGCGCCACCTTGGCGTCGTACATCGCGTCGATCGCGCCGAGGATGCGGCCGCGCAGGGTCTCTTCCTCGAGCTCGGGCTGGTCCTTGAGCCACTGGACAGGGTCGATGTGCGTGGCGAAATTCTTGGCGATGGTCTCGGCGAGACCGGCCAGGTTCCACTCCTCGTGGCTGAGGTTCGAGGGCAGGTACTGGTCGAGGATGCCGCTGACGACTTCGGCGCGGATGCCGCGCACCGCGTCGCCGAGGTCCTTCGCGGCCATGAGCTCGGTGCGCTGCTGGTAGATCACCTTGCGCTGGTCGTTGGCGACGTCGTCGAAGGTCAGCAGCTGCTTGCGGATGTCGAAGTTGTGGCCTTCGACCTTGCGCTGCGCCTTCTCGATCTGGCGCGTCAGCATGCCGCTCTCGATGACCTCGCCTTCCTTCATGCCGGCCATCGCCAGCCACTTCTTCGTGCGATTCGGGTCGCCGAAGATGCGCATCAGGTTGTCTTCCATCGAAAGGTAGAAGCGGCTCGAGCCCGGGTCGCCCTGGCGGCCGGAACGGCCGCGCAGCTGGTTGTCGATGCGCCGTGATTCGTGGCGCTCGGTGCCGATGATGTGCAGGCCGCCGGCCGCCACCACCTGGTCATGGCGCGCCTGCCACTCGGCACGCAGCCGCGCGAGCGCGACTTCGTCGAGCGGTCCGCCGTTCTTCTCCTCGGCCGCGCGGATGTCGGCGTCCAGCTTGCCGCCGAGCACGATGTCGGTACCACGGCCCGCCATGTTGGTGGCGATGGTGACCTTGCCCGGCTGGCCGGCCTGCTCGACGATGTGCGCCTCGCGCTCGTGCTGCTTGGCGTTCAGCACGTCGTGGTCGATGCCGTGCTGGCGCAGCACGCCGGAGATGAGTTCCGAGCTCTCGATCGAGGTGGTGCCGACCAGCACCGGCTGCCCGCGCTTCACGCAGTCCTCGATGTCCTCGATGATGGCCTTGTACTTGTCGTTCTGCGTCAGGTAGACGAAATCGGGGTTGTCCTTGCGGATCATTGGCCGGTGCGTGGGGATCACCACCACCTCCAGGCCATAGATCTGCAGGAATTCCGGCGCCTCGGTGTCCGCCGTGCCGGTCATGCCCGACAGCTTCTTGTAGAGGCGGAAGTAGTTCTGGAAGGTGATCGACGCGACGGTCTGGTTCTCGGCGCGGACCTTCACGCCTTCCTTCGCCTCCACCGCCTGGTGCAGGCCGTCAGACCAGCGGCGTCCCGGCATGGTACGGCCGGTGAATTCGTCGACGATGATGACCTCGCCGCCGCGCACGATGTACTCGACGTCGCGCTTGTAGATCGCATGCGCGCGCAGCGCCGCGTTCAGATGATGCATTAGGCGGATGTTGTGCGAGTCGTAGAGGCTCTCGCCCTCGCGCAGCAGCCCGGACTCGAGCATCAGCTGCTCGACGCGCTCGTGGCCCGCCTCGGTGAGATGCACCTGCTTCTGCTTCTCGTCGACGGTGTAGTCGCCCGGCACGAAATCCGGGGCGTGGTTGCCGTTCTTGTCTTCCTCGCCGATCTGTTTCTTGAGGCGCGGCACCAGCTTGTCGATGTTCAGGTACAGGTCGGTGTTTTCTTCGGCCGGGCCGGAGATGATCAGCGGCGTGCGCGCCTCGTCGATGAGGATCGAGTCGACTTCGTCGACGATGGCGAACGCCAGCTTGCGCTGCACGCGCTCCTCGAGCGAGAAGGCGAGATTGTCGCGCAGGTAGTCGAAGCCGAATTCGTTGTTGGTGCCGTAGGTGATGTCGCAGGCGTAGGCCGCGCGCTTCTCGGCCGTGTCCTGCTGGTTGCGGATCACGCCGACCGTGAGCTTCAGGAACTTGTAGACCGGTCCCATCCACTCCGCGTCGCGCGAGGCGAGGTATTCGTTGACCGTGACCACGTGCACGCCTTCGCCGGTGAGGGCGTTCAGGTACGCGGCCAGGGTCGACATCAGCGTCTTGCCTTCGCCGGTGCGCATCTCGGCGATGCGTCCGTCGTTGAGCGTGAGTCCGCCGATGAGCTGCACGTCGAAGTGGCGCATCTTCAGGGTACGCCGCGCGGCTTCGCGCACCACCGCGAAGGCTTCCGGCGCGAGGTCGTTGAGCGTCTCGCCCGCGGCGAGGCGCTTGCGGAATTCGTCGGTCTTGGAGCTCAGGGCCTCATCGCTCAACGCCTGCAGGGCACTCTCGAAGCCAGCCGCCTTGCGCACCGTCGTCTCGTAACCCTTGACGATGCGATCGTTGCGACTGCCGAAGAGTCGCGTCAGAAGATTGAGCACTGATGATTCCTTGCCAGAAAACTCTAGGGCGGACAGTTACTTAGAACGATGTGCCGCCGCGCCGGGCCGGTATTCTACGGATAGACCTGAGCGCACGGTACTGGTTTCAGACGCCGGGACTGGGCCGGCGTCTATGGGGCCGCGATCCGTGCTCTGCAACCCGAAAAAATGCAGAAGCCCCGCGAAACGGCGGGGCTTCCAGGGAAAACGAAGGGACTACTGGTTGCGCCCGATGAAGCTCAGCGGATCGATCTGGCGGCCGTTCTTCAGTACTTCGAAATGCACGTGCGGGCCGGTCGAGCGGCCGGTCGAACCCACGTGCGCCAGCGTATCGCCGCGCGCCACCGTGCGGCCCACGCCGACGGCGACGCTCTCGTTGTGGCCGTAGCGGGTCACGAGGCCGTTGCCATGGCTGACCTCGACCAGGTTGCCGTAGCCAGCCTTCTCGCCGGCAAAGGTGACGACGCCGGCGGCGACGGCCACCACGTCGGCGCCCTGCGCGCTCGCGAAATCGATGCCCTTGTGGAAAGCCTGGTGACCGTTGAACGGGTCCTGGCGCTCGCCGAAATACGACGAGATGTGACCCTCGCGCACCGGGCGGCCGTCCGGGCGGATCTGCTCGTCGAGCTTCTTGGACAGCAATGCATTCTCGAGCGCCGCCAACTGGGCGTCGCGCGAGGAGATCTTCTGTTCGAGCCCGTTGAGCAGGGCGTTGAGATCCGGGGCCTGCATGGAGGCGCCGATGTCGGACTCCGGGCCGCCGACGGCAGGCTGGCTCTCGAAATCGAACTCGCGCTTGTCGATGTTCGCCATCTGGGTGAGGCGCTTGCCCAACGCATCCAGGCGAATCACGTGGGCGTTCATCTGGCCGATGCGCATGGCCACGGCGTCCACGCGACGTTGCAGCTCGGCCTTCAATTCCTTGATCTCGGCCTGCTGCTCGGACAGGGTCTGGGCCCAGGTGGACACGCCCCGGGGCGCGCTGCGGCTCTCGCCGATCTTGAGTCCCAGGCTGAAAGCAGTCGCCAGGATGGCGATCAGCACCGTCGCGAAGCCGGCGACGGCGAGCGGATGCCCCAGGTTGAAGTGGCGCGCACGGCCTTCCCTGCGCGAGAAGAAGATGATGTTCATCGCGCGGGCACCGCGCGGACTTCGGGGCAGATACCTTGCGCCATTGGTCTGGTTTCGGTTGGCGTTTTAAGTATCTTCAAAGGCTTGCACATGGCTGGCATCCTCGTCGTCCGCTCCGTCGTCATGTTCAAAGAGCAATCATCCAAGGGCCAGCAGGCGCGAAACTATGCCCAAAACACCCCACCGAGACAAGCAAAGTGCCCGTCCGGGGTCTCGCCCGAAGACCGTCGGCGACTTATTGTCGGCGCGCCTGCCAACACTGGTTGAGCGTGCCCGCAAGGAGCCGCAGGCGTCCGAGTGGCAGGTCGCAGTAATGAACGCCTTGGGACCGGACCTCGCCGTTAAGGTAAATCGCTGCATTCTGGAGGGCGGGAGGCTTACGGTGGTGGCGGAATCCTCCGCCTGGGCGGCCCGGATGCGCTTTGCACTGGCCGATCTCGAGCCCACCCTGCGGACGCTGCTCCCCGACTTCCGGGAGCTGCAGGTCCGGGTCCGTCCCGGCACCAATCCCCGCAAAAGGCCCTGACCGCCCACTCTTCTTATATCTCCCCGGAACCCAGCAGGTCGGCGGCATGGTGGGCCGCGCGGGCCGACAGGGCCATGTAGGTCAGCGAGGGATTCGCCGTCCCCGTGGAGGCCATGCATGACCCGTCGGTGATGAAAAGGTTGGAGACGTCATGCGCCTGGTTGTAGCGGTTCAGGACCGAGGTGGCCGGGTCCAGGCCCATGCGTGCCGTGCCCATCTCGTGCACGGCATCGCCCGGCGCGCGGATCGGGCCGTTCGAAGTGATGTTCTCGTAGCCCGCGGCGGCCAGCATCGCCGCGGCGTCGCGGCTGGCGCGCTCGGCGATGCGCCGTTCGTTTTCACCATGCGTGCAGTCGATGTGCAGCAGCGGGATGCCCCAGGCGTCGGTGCGCTTCTCGTCCAGCGTGACGCGATTGTCGGCGCGCGGCAGCATCTCGCCGAAACCGATCAGCGTCATTTCCCAGCGCCCCGGGTAGCGCAGCCGCTGCTTGAGCTCGGCGCCGACGCCCGATTCGGTCGCGCCGCGGCTCCAGCTGCTGCGGTACGAATAGCCCTGGAAACCGAAGCCGCGCACGAAGTCGGTGTCGCTGCGCCCGCCGAGGTTCACGTAGCGCGGTAGATAGAAGCCCGCGGGCCGGCGCCCGTAGTAGTAGCGATCGAGGAAGCCGGGATGAGTACCGGTGGCGCCGAGGCCCATCACGTGATCCATCAGGTAGCGGCCGACCGCGTCGGAGCGGTTCGCGAGGCCGGTCGGAAAATGCTCGGAGCGCGAGGCCAGCAGGATCTGCGCGGTGCCGAGCGTCGAGGCGCACACGAACACCACGCGCGCCTGGTACGAGCGTCCCTGGCGAGTCTTCGCGTCGATGACGCGCACGCCCGACACGCGGCGCTTGGCGTTGTCGTAGTCGAGGCGCTCAACGATCGCGTCGGTGATCACCGTGAGGTTGCCCGTCTTGCGCGCCGCCGGCAGCGTGGCCGACAGCGACGAGAAATATCCGCCGTAACCGCAGCCGCGCTCACACACGTTGCGCAGCTGGCAGGGTCCGCGGCCGAGCGCGATGTGCTCCGGCTTCGGCTCGGTGAGATGCGCGCAGCGCGCCACGGTCACGCGGCGCGCGGGATGGTCCGCTTCCACCTTCTTCTTGAAGGCGAGCTCGACGCAGTTGAGCGCCATGGGCGCGAGGAACTGGCCGTCGGGAAGCTGCTCGAGTCCTTCGTTCAGGCCGGAGATGCCGGCGAAGTTCTCCACGCGGTCGTACCACGGCGAGAGATCGGCATAGCGGATCGGCCAGTCGATGCCGTGCCCGTCGAGCCGGTTCGCATTGAAATCGAAGTCGCTCATGCGATAGGTCTGCCGACCCCAGGTGATGGATCGGCCGCCGAGGTGATAGCCGCGGATCCATTTGAACGGCCGGTCCGCCGGCGTGCTGTACGGGTGCTCGCTGTCGCGCACGAAGAATTGGCTGGACGCGGAATTGAAGGCGTAGCTCGTGCCCTGGATCGGATAGTGCTGCGCCTTTTCTTCCTCGGGGACCATGCCCCGGTGCGGCACTTCCCACGGCGGGGCGAAATCGAGGTAGTCGACGCGGTGCTGCACGTCGCGGCCGCGCTCGAGGATCAGCGTCTTGAGGCCACGCTCGCACAGCTCCTTGGCGACCCAGCCGCCGCTGATTCCGGATCCGACGACGATGGCATCGAAGTCCATGGCTGTTCCCGGCGCCGGCTCAAACGGCCGAGGCGCGCCCGACCTCGCTGAGCGGCAGGCAGGAGCGCCAGGCACCCGGAACCAGCTCGAAGCGCAGCTCCTGCGTCGCGCCGATCTCGGACTGGTAGTAGCTGACCAGCAGCAGCGACTTGAACTTGCCGTAGGCCAGGTCTTCGCGCGCCATGCCCTCGTCGTCGAGCGCGCGCATCACTTCGAGGCGTCGTTCGGCCGGCAGTTCGCGGAACGCCGCGCCGAACTTGTTCCAGGCGCGGCGCTCGATGTTCTCCAGCACGCTGATGATGTCGGCGCGCGTAGCGGGCGACGCCCATTCCGCGAGCATCTGGCGCATGAAGGCCGGCACGCCGGCATCCAGCGCACCCGGCGTATCGGTGCGCGGGATGACCACGTCGACCGCCTGCTCGAGCAGCGCGAACTGCTCGGGCGAGAAGACCACGGTGGGATTTTCGCCAGCGTACGGCTTGCTCACGAAGCGCGTCAGTGCCGCGGCGCCGCCCAGCATGAACACCGCGCCGAGCATGAGGCTGCGGCGGTTGATCGTGGTGCCTGGGTGGTCGCTCACGTCCTTGCCCGGGTTTTGACTGGCTTCCGACACGGGGTTCTCCATCCCGTTATATCGGCTCCATTCAAGCGAACTGGACCGCGACGACCTGTGCGCTGCGTCAAGCAAAGCTGTAGGACTCAAATTCGGCGCGGCGAACCTTTGCCGTCCCGCGTGAGTCAGATCACGGGCGCCACGTTCTGAACCAGTAGGGGGATCGGTCGAGTGGATGGAACAGATTCGGAACCGCGGACGAAGAAGCCCGCGGCACGCATGGAACGCGTCGGACGCCAGCAGGCGCCGGTGCTCGTGATCGACGACTTTCATCCCGACCCGCAAGAGCTCGTGTCCCAGGCTGAACGAGGCAGATTCTCGGCGACTTCGAAGCTCTACCCGGGGGTGCGCGCCACCGGCACGCTGGAATACGTGAAGCTGGTGTGCCGCCGCCTGCAGTGCCTGTTCCCCGCGCTCTTCGGCGCGGGCGAGCTATATCCGACGGAGTGCAATTTCTCCATGGTCACGCTGCGCCCGGAGGAGACCGTCCCGTTCCAGCGTGTTCCGCATTTCGACGGCACCGACACGAACAACATCGCGGTGCTGCACTACCTGTGCGAACCGCGGCACGGCGGCACGGCGTTCTATCGGCATCGCGGCACCGGCCACGAGGTGATCACGCCGGGCAACGTGCACGACTACGCACGCGCGGTCGATGCCGAGGTTGCGCGGTATGGAATGCCACCTCCCGGGTACGTCAATGGCAGCACGGCGTTGTACGAACAGATCGCGTCATTCGACGCCGTGTTCAACCGCGCCCTGGTGTACCGCGGCACCAGTCTGCATTCCGGGTCGATCCCGCGGGACTTCGTGCCCGACGCCCATCCGCGCACCGGCCGGCTGACCGTGAACACCTTCCTGGAGTTACGCACGCCGCGCTGAGTCAAAAAAAAACCGCCGGCCTTTCGGCCGGCGGTCTTTCTGCTTCTCTACGTTCCTCTCGTCAGAAGTTCACGCGAACGATGGCCGACACGCGCCGATCGCTCATGAACCACGAACGTCCCCCCGTGAGAATGTGGTCGCTATCAGCCTCGAGTACCTGGCTCGTCTTCACGACTTCGTTGGTCAGGTTGATGGCCTGCACACCGACCTTCACGTTGTCATTGATGTTGTACATGAAGGACGCGTCCAGCTGTCCCGTCGCCTCGTTGAAGATCGGCGAGAACGGCGTGATCACGTCGCGGATGGTCAGCAGGTAGCGCGAGCGCCAGCTGTAGGCAACGCGGGCATCGACCGGGCCCTTGTTGTACATCAGCTGGAAGTTCACGTTGTCGCGCGACAGGTTGGTCAGCGGCAGGAAGTCGGTGTCGACCTTCGCGCCGTTGCCCGCCGTGCCGCCCGTGCCGTTCGGATCCAGGATCGCCTGCGGCACGCCATCGCTCTCGATATAGGTGTAGTTGGCACCGATACCGAAGCCGCTCCAGAAGCCCGGCAGCATGTCGTAGAACTGCTGGTAGGCCACCTCGAAGCCCTTCATCGTGCCCTTCTTGTCCGAGTTGATCGGAGCGACGACGGTCACCGGGACAGTCACCGCGGCGCCACCCTCGACGGCACCCGCCGGGATGTCGATGTCCTGCGTGTAGAAGCCGTTGGTCCAGACGTCCTTCAGCTGCTTATAGAACAAGGACAGCGACAGCTGGCCGACGCGCGAGAAGTACCACTCGCCCGACAGGTCGTACTGCGTGGACGTGATGGGCTTCAGGTAACCGTTGCCCGTGTCGGCACGCAGACCTCCCCAAGTGCCATCGTCGTTCTCATCCGCAACGACCAAGCGGAAGTAGTTACGCGTGAGGCCCAGATCCGGACGCGCCATGGCCTGCGAGAAGCCGAAGCGCATCAGGAACTGGTCAGTTAGGTTGACCTTTAGGTTGAAGCTCGGCAGCCAGTTGTCGTACGACGTGTCGGCGTTGTATTCCGTCGACCCGCCATTCGCGAACGCATACATCGTGGTGCGCTGTGCCGGATCCGGGTACGCCTGGCAGAACGCGGGGGGCGACCACGGCGGAGCACCGGGCGGCAGGTTGTCTGGCGGCTGGCAATCGTCTTCGCTGCCAAACGCACCGGGCGTTGGCGCAGTCGCCGAACCCAGGGCCTCGAAGTCGGTGCGCACCCAGCGAACTCCGATGTTGCCCGAGTACGATATGCCTTCGGAGTCGTCAGGACTGCCGAACCGCACCATGAAATACGCGGAACTCACGTCCTCGCTGGTGGTGTTGATCTCGTTCGGAAGGAACCGCGTGCCCGGGATGACACCGTTACGGTCGCCCAGGGGGACCCAGTGGCCGGACTGGTCGGCACCCACCGGACGCCATTCCTCACCGATCGTCAGGGCCAGCGCGCTGACCTGGTCATAGCCCTTACCCGTGAGACTGCCGTTATACAGGCGGACCGGGGTGGGCGTCGGCGTGTCGCCGCGCATGAAGTTGTCGAATTGATCCACGTAGGTGTACGAACCCGTGACCACGCCGTTGTACCCGGCGAGACCGTTGGTGTTCGGCACCCCGTCGATACCTTCGTCGAGCCACACTGGACCGCCACCACCCCAGGTCTCGGCCAGCGCGCCCCAGTTCCAGGTGGTGGAGCGGATATCCTGGTCGCGCTGCGACCAGCGCGCGCCGAAACGCAGGCTCTTGAGGATGCCGGCATCCTGGAAGTTGCGATCGATGTCGAACTTCAGGGCCTTCTCGTCGCCGTCGCTGTCTTCGGCGTGATCCATCGCCGCGCGCCAGTAGTTGTTGTACATGTCGTACATGTTCGGGTTGGACGCGTTCATGTACGGCGTGCAGCCGGTGCTGAAGTCCCAGGTGCCGGTGCAGGGGCCAAGCGTCTCCCCCGTCTCGCTCTGCAGCGGCGAGATGAAGTGCACTTTCGGCAGATCGCCGCGCAGGTCGATGTCGACGTTCTGGAAGTTCGCGGTCCACAGGCTCATGTCGAGGTTGGTGACCGTGGACTTCACGTACTGGGCGTCAAAGTTGGCGCCCCAGTTCTCGTTGATGTCCCATTTGAAGTTGAACCCGATGTCCTGGGTCATGTACTCCTGGTCGACACCGCGCAGCAGGTTGTTGGAGGGCAGACCCCAGAGCGGCGAACGGCCGTCCTTGTTGTCGGCATCCCAATCGGCGCCCCAATTGTCGTGGCGCTGGTCGTCTTTCCAGCCCGCGTCGGTGGTGATCACGCCATGCGTGAACATGTTGGCATTGCCGACTGCCTTGTATCCGGCGTCGTAGCCATCGACCAGCGCGAACTCCAGGTCGCCCGAGCCGGTGCCCTGCTCGGTGCCGGTGGAACCGGCCACGTTGCCACCGACGTCGGTGGCGATTTCCGAACCCGTTTCCACCCAGTTGGTGGAGGCATCGGACCGCATGAACTGGAGGGTCGCGCGCTTGGAGTCGTCGGCGTTTTTCCACTGCAACGCCGCGGTGATACCGACGCGGTCGCGGTCGTACGCCTGCGAACGGAAGGCGGCGCCTTCCGGCACGTACACCGGCGTGTCGGCGCCGAACAGGTTATCGCGCGCCTGGTTCTTGAAGCTCGAGATCTGGATGCCGTCGGAACGCGACTTCAGTTCCGAGTACGTGGCATCGATGAGGAAGCCGATCTCACCACCACCGGCTTCCCAGCGGTTGGTGTACAGGCCCGAGATCGTCGGCGCCCATTCCTCGGCGAAGTCACCGTAGTTGCCTTCGAGCGAGAAGGCGACGCGTTGGCCGTCGACGTCGAACGGCACCAGCGTGCGCAGGTTGACGGTGCCCGCGAGGCCGCCTTCGATCATGTCGGCCGACTGGTTCTTGAAGACGTCCACGCCGCCTAACATCTCGGGCGCGACGTCGGAGAAGCTCAGGAAGCGGCCGGCGTTGGCCGAGAACGTGTCGCGGCCGTTGAGCTCGGAACGCACCTGCGGCAGGCCGCGCACCACGACGCCGCTGCCTTCGATGGAGAAGTGGTCGGGATCGTTGCCCGCCGCGAAGCGGCTGATCGACACGCCAGGGACGCGCTGCAGCGCTTCCGTGACCGAGCGATCCGGCAACGCGCCGATGTCGTCGGAGGTGATCGAGTCGACGAATACCTCGGCGTTTTTCTTGATTTCCTGTGCGGTCTCGAGGCTGCGGCGCAGACCCGTGACCACGACTTCCTGCAGGTTCTCGCCGTTGCTCTCGGCCTTGGTATCGCCGGCGGCGGGCGCGCTCTGCGCGTTGACCACCGGGCTGACGGCGATGGCGCCGAGAGCCAGCGCGGTGCTCACACCACCCTGGATGAATGCCTTCGAACGGATGCAGGACCTAACTAGCTGCGCAAGACTGAGACGACGCTGATGGTCAGACACGGAGCCCCCCTGTATTAGTCTGAAAATCAAAACCGAAGACCCGAAACGCGCACCGATGACGCGGGAAACCCCGTCGTCTCGGCGCTTTTGAACTGTAATGATCGCTTTTTACGCCAGCTGTCCTCAAATCGCAACACTGTCTGACGTGCTGTCAGGAGGATCTGCGTGACTGCCCACTGGCATCGATTTCGCACAGCCGGGCCCCGTTCCCGCGAATTCACCTCATTGCAGGAACGCAGGTCGCAATGGCGGCCACGATGTCATGTTGTCGCGCCGAGACACGGCGCCCCGCGTTGCGCCAAGGCCTCAAATGAGTGCGTCTTCAAGCTCGGTGGCCCGGAATCGATGAGCGCGAGTCCGCGCGACGCGCCGGATCCTGTTCGCTATCCGAAATTCTTCGCTGCGCCGGCGCGCTGGAGGGGGAGATACCGGGAACGCGCGCCGGGTTTTCAGCCCGCGGCGGCGCAATTCATCGCAATGAACTGCGCGTGCGTCGGCATCGCGTCGCAGGCGCGCCGGATGGCGTCGCGCATGTTTCGCATGAGACGCTCGAGCGTCGCGGCGTCGGTCGCGTCGGCAACCGGATCGTAGGACGAAGGCAAGATCCCCTGGCCCATCAGCACGGCGACCCAGCTGGGCTCCAGGAACAGCTCATCGTCGACGCGAAACACCAGCGAGCGGTTCCGGAACAGGTCCAGCTTGTTCCGCAGGGTGTCGGGGATCGGCATGTTTCGACAATAGTCCCAGAAGGGGGAACCGCCGGGTGCGTCGAGGCCGCGCTCGTTCAAATGGTAGTGCGCGATCAGGAAGTCCCGGATCCACTCATATTGAAGAGTCGACTGGCGGTTGTACTCGTCGATCAGCCGCGGGTCGAAGTTCTTGTCCGGGAACATGGTCAGCAGCTTGGCGATGCCGGACTGGATCAGATGGATGCTGGTCGACTCGAGCGGCTCGAGGAAGCCGCCGGCGAGTCCCAGCGCCACGCAATTGCGGTGCCAGAACTTGCGCCGCATGCCGGCGGTGAAGCGCAGCGGGCGCGGATCGCCGAGCGCCGCGCCTTCCAGGTTCGAACGCAGCGTGTGCGCCGCCTCGTCGTCGCTGACGAACCGGCTGCAATACACATAGCCATTGCCCACGCGGTGTTGCAGCGGAATGCGCCACTGCCAGCCCGCGTCGCGCGCGGCGGAACGCGTATACGGCGGTGGGTCGCCGACGCTGGCGCTGGGCATGGCGTAGGCGCGATCGCAGGGCAGCCACTGGCTCCAGTCGATGAATCCCGTGTGCAGCGCATCTTCGATCAGCAGCCCACGGAAGCCCGAGCAGTCGATGAACAGGTCGCCCTCGATGCGCTGGCCGCCCTGCATGACCACCGCTTCGATGAAGCCGTCTTCACCCCGCAGCTTCACCTCGGCGACGCGGCCCTCGGTGCGGATCACGCCGCGGCGCTCGGAGTAGGCGCGCAGGTAGCGCGCATAAAGCGATGCATCGAAGTGGAAGGCGTAGGCCAGCGTGGACATCGCGCCCTCGCCGCGCCCGTCGCCGCGGGCGAACTTGCCGGCCCGCGCCGCGGCGATCGCCAGGCAGTAGTCGTCGAGCGGCGCTTGCTCGCCAGCCCGCCGCTGGCGCAGCCAGAAATGGATGAACGAAACGTTGTCGATGTCGGCGCCGTAGCGGCCGAACGGATGGATATAAGAGTGCCCGGGGCGCAGCCAGTCGACGAACTCGATGCCGAGCTTGAACGAGCCCTGGGTGTGGCGGATGAACTCGTCCTCGTCGATGCCGAGGCGCGCGTTGAACTTGCGGATCGGCGGAATGGTCGCCTCCCCCACGCCGACCGTGCCGATCTCCTCGGACTCGACCAGGCGGATGGACTCGAGGGTTCCCTTGAAGGACTGCGCCAGCGCGGCGGCCGTCATCCAGCCGGCCGTGCCTCCGCCGATGATCACCACGCGGCGAACGCGATGGTCGCTCATGCGAGGTAGCGCTCGAGGTAGGCGTGGTGCGGCGGCAGCGTCTGCACGGCGGACTGCATGACACGCGCGATCTTCGCGACCTGCGCCAGCACCTCGGCGTCGCTCGCCTGGTCGACGATTATGGAGTGATGCAGCGGCTTCTCGCCCTGGCCGACGAAGGTGCAGGCCCAGTCGGGCTCCTCGAAGATCTCGTCGTCGTTGAGCACCACGCGGCCGCGATGGCGGAACATTTCCACGCGCCGCGCCAGCGAGGGCGGCAAGGCCGCCGCGACCTGGCCGTTCCACGGCGCTTCGGCGCGCCGCGCCAGCAGGTAGTGCAGCAGCACGAAATCGCGCGCGCCGTCGTACAGCGCCGCCAGCATCCGGTTGTACTCGACGGCCATCACGGCGGCCGAGCCGCGATCCGGGAACAGCGACAGCAGCCGGGTCACGCCCTCGTTGATGAGCTGCAGGCCGGTGGACGCGAGCGGCTCGAGGAATCCGGCGGCGGCGCCGATCGCCACGCAATTGCCACGCCAGGCCTCGCGGCGCCGGCCGTTGGTGAAACGCAGCGCGACGGCGCGCGACTGCGCTTGCGCGGCCTTCGCGAGCGCCGCGTCGGCGTCGACCCGGCTGCCGTCGAACACCAGGCCCTGCACGAGCTGGTCGCGCAGCGGCACCTGCCAGCTCCAGCCGCCCGGCTCGGCACTGATGCGCGTGAAGGGCGCCGGCGGTTCGAACGCGCTCACGCCCATGACCACGGCGCGGTCGCAGGGCAACCAGGATTGCCAGCTGTCAAACGGCACGCCCAGCGCCTCGCCGAGCAGGGCCGAACGCGCGCCGCTGCAATCGATGAACAGATCGCCCTCGAGGCGCTGGCCGTCGGTGAGCGTCACGGCCGCAATGTTCTGCCCATCGGCGGCGAGCTCGACGCCCGCGAGCCCGGCATCGACGGCCACGGCGCCGAGCTTCTGCGCGAAGGCGCGCAGCAGCCGCGTGTACGCCTGCGTGTCGAGGTGGTAGGCGTATTCGAAGGTCGACAGCACCGAGCGCGCGTCCGGCGACGGGTGCGCGAACCGGCCGAGACGCGCGGCCAGCGCCGGCACCGAGAATTCGTCGATATCGAGCGCGCGCCCCGCGTGCGCCAGCCGGCTGATGACCTGGTGGAAACCCACCGCCTCGATGCGCGCGCCGATCTCGCCGTGCGGCAACAGATAGGAGCGCGACGGATCCGTGAGCCCGCGGTACTCGGTGGCGAGCTTGAACGTGGCGCGGCACACGCGCATGAAGGCGCGTTCGTCGAGTCCGAGCTCGGCATGCGCGACGTGGTGCGAGGGCAGCGTCGAAGCGCAGAGCGCGTCGAGCGGATCGGCCTCCTCGCCCGGCGCCGCCGCGTGCACCACCCGCAGCTTGATCCTGCGCCCCCGCATGGCATGCGCCAGCCGCACGGCGGCGTACCAGCCCGCGAGGCCGCCACCGACGATGACGATGTCGCGCAGCTGCTCAGACATACTGCGCAATGAAATCGGCCTGCGTGGGCATGGCTTGCGCCGCCGCCTGCACCGCGGCGCGCAGTGCGCCGGTGTGGCGGCGGAGGTCTTCCAACGGCGCGTCGTCGAGCAGCGGATCGAAGCGCTTCGGCAGGATGCGCTGGCCCACGTACACCGCCACCCAGCTCGGCTCGAAGAACAGCCCGACCTTGTAGTTCACGACCACCCCGCGCTCGCGGAACAGCTCCAGCTTGTACGCCAGGCTGTCGGGGATGGGCATGTTGCGCACGTAGTTCCACAGCGGCGCGTCGTCGCGCTCGGTGGCGTGGTAGTGCAGCACGATGAAGTCGCGGACGCGTTCGAATTCCAGGTCCATGACGCGGTTGTACTCGTCGAGGTTCAGCGGGTCGAAATTGCGATCCGGGAAGAGCTCGATGAGATGCGTGATCGCGGCCTGGATGAGATAGATGCTGGTCGATTCCAGCGGCTCGACGAAGCCGCCCGACAGGCCCACCGCGACGCAGTTGCGGTTCCAGGTCTTCTTGCGGCGACCGGTGACGAACTTGAGCACCCGCGGTTCCGCCAGCGCCTTGCCGTCGAGGTTCTTGAGCAGCGTGGCCGCGGCCTCGTCGTCGCTCAGGAACCGGCTCGAGTACACATGGCCGTTGCCGGTGCGGTTCTGCAGCGGGATGCGCCACTGCCACCCGGCCGCGTGCGCGGTGGCGCGCGTGTACGGCAGCAACGGGCCGTGGCTCTCGCAGGGCACGGCCACCGCGCGGTCGCAGGGCAGCCAGTGCGTCCAGTCCTCGTAGCCGGTGTGCAACGATTTCTCGGTGAGCAGGCCGAAGAAGCCGGAGCAGTCGATGAACAGGTCGCCCTCTATCTTCTCGCCGCTCGCCAGCGTCAGCGATTCGATGAAGCCGTCGGTGCCGCGCAGGCCGACGTCGACCACGCGGCCCTCGGTGCGGCGCACGCCGCGCTGCTCGGCCCAGGCGCGCAGGTACGGCGCGAACAGCGTGGCGTCGAACTGGAAGGCATAGCCGAAGCCCGCGAGCGGCGATTTCACATCGTTGGTGGGCGGCGCGAAGCGCGCGTTCTTCGCCGCCTCGATGGGCAGCGAGTAGTCGTCGATCGGGCTCGCGTCGCCCGCCAGCCGCAGGCGGTTCCACACGTGGTGGAACTTCACGCCGCGGAACGGGCGTCCATAGTCGCCGAAGGGATGTATATAAGAGTCGCCGATCCGCGCCCAGTTGACGAACTCGATGCCGAGCTTGAACGTGGCGTGCGTCTTGCGCATGAAATCCGCCTCGTCCAGGCCCAGGGTCTGGTTGAAGAAGCGGATGTGCGGAACCGTGGCCTCGCCGACGCCGACGATGCCGATCTCGGCGGACTCGACCAGGCGGATGCTGCACTGGTCGGGGCGCAGGAAGCGCGCCAGCGAGGCGGCCGCCATCCAGCCGGCGGTGCCTCCCCCGACGATGACGATGTTGCGGACCCGGTTGTCGTTCTTGTTCGTGATCAGGGCGCGTTCGTCGGGACGGGTTTCAGATCGGGGACGTCACCGCCACCGGGGGTGGCTGCACGTAGGCGATCGGCGCATCGGCCGGCTTCTCGAACACCACCGACTCCCACGCCTGGCTTTCGGCGATCAGCTTGCGCAGCAGCAGGTTGTTCAGCTTGTGGCCGGACTTGTGGCCGCTGAACTCGCCGATCAGGCTGTGGCCGAGTAGATAGAGGTCGCCGATCGCGTCGAGGATCTTGTGCTTGACGAACTCGTCCTCGTAGCGCAGGCCGTCCTCGTTGAGCACGCGGAAGTCGTCGAGCACGATGGCGTTGTCGAGGTTGCCGCCGAGCGCGAGGTTGCGGGCGCGCATCATCTCGAGGTCGCGCATGAAGCCGAAGGTGCGCGCGCGCGATACTTCCTTGAGGAACGAGGTGGTCGAGAAGTCCATCGACGCGCTCTGCGAGCGGCGCTTGAACAGCGGGTGGTTGAACTCGATCTCGAAGTTCACCTTGAAGCCGTCGAAGGGGCGGAACTCGGCCCACTTGTCGCCTTCCTCGACGCGCACGCGCTGCTTGATGCGCACGAACTTCTTGGGCGCGCGCTGCTCTTCGAAGCCCGCCGACTGCAGCAGGAACACGAACGGACCGGCGCTGCCGTCCATGATCGGGACTTCGGGCGCGCTCACCTCGACGTGCGCGTTGTCGATGCCGAGGCCGGCGAACGCCGACAGCAGGTGCTCGACCGTCGAGACGCGGCCCTTGCCGCTGATCAGCGTGGTGCCGAGCTGGGTGTCGCCGACGTTCTCCGCCTTCGCCGGGACGTCGCAGGGCGGATCCATGTCGGTACGGCGGAACACGATGCCGGTGTCCGGCGCCGCCGGGCGCAGGGTCATGAGCACCTTCTGCCCGGTGTGCAAGCCGACGCCTTGGGCGCGGATGGAATTTTTGAGCGTGCGTTGTCCGAGCATCTCTCTCTCACTCCCGGTCGCGCAGGGGCACTGTGTACCGGTAGCGCCGCCGCCATCCTCGTGGAGGGGTCCACATGGATGGGGCGGACATCGGGGAGCGAGCCGCACAGGCGGCACCGAGCCCCCAAAAAGGGGCGCTACCGTAACACAGATGCCTTACACCAGTCCCGTCGATCAGTCCGCCTGGCGCCGCAGGAATGCCGGGATGTCGAGGACATCTTCGGATTCGGCGGCGCCGTGCAGGCCATCACCCACGGCCCTTTGACGCTGCACCGCCGGCTTGTCCAGCGCGGCGTAATCCGCGGCTGTCAGCGGCCGGCGCGGCACGACGCGCATCGGCGGTTCCTGGGCCTGGGCGGCCGGGGGCGCGGCCTTCTGCAGGGTGGGAACGTCGCGCCCGTAGGGCGAGCGGCCCGTCACTGCGACCTCGGGGCGACCAAGCCCGGTGGCAACCACAGTGACGCGCATCTCCTCGGACAACTCCGGGTCGATGACGGTTCCCACCACCACGGTGGCATCGTCGGACGCGAACTGCTTCACGATGCTGCCGACTTCCTGGAATTCGCCGATCGACAGATCCATCCCCGCGGTGACGTTGACCAGGATGCCGTGCGCGCCCTGCAGGTTGATGTCCTCGAGCAATGGCGAGGAGACCGCCATTTCCGCGGCTTCCTTCGCGCGGTGCTCACCGCGCGCCACGCCCGAACCCATCATCGCCATGCCGGTCTCGCTCATGACGGTGCGCACGTCGGCGAAGTCCACGTTGATGAGGCCGGGCCGCGTGATCAGCTCGGCGATGCCCTGGACCGCGCCCTGCAGCACGTGGTTCGCGCTCTTGAAGGCATCCAGCAGAGTAGTCTTCGCCCCTAACACCGTCAGCAGCTTCTGGTTCGGGATGGTGATCAGCGAGTCGACATATTTGCCGAGCTCCGCCAACCCGTGGTTCGCGACCAGCGTGCGCTTGCCGCCTTCCATCTCGAACGGGCGCGTGACCACCGCGACAGTGAGGATCCCCAGCTCCTTGGCCACCTGCGCCACCACCGGCGCCGCGCCCGTGCCCGTGCCACCGCCCATGCCGGCGGTGATGAACAGCATGTCGCAGCCCTCGATCATCTCGATGATGCGGTCGCGATCTTCCATCGCG
>DASSRK010000031.1:0-13730 GCA_035701825.1 Steroidobacteraceae bacterium | reverse complement strand
CTCGCGCTGCGCGATGGTATCCCGGCGGAATTGCGCACGCTGGTGGCCATGCCGGTGCTGCTCAATACGCGCGCCGCGGTCGAGGAGCACCTGCACCGGCTCGAGATCCACTACCTGGCCTCGCCCGACCAGCAATTGCATTTCGCTCTGCTCTCGGACTGGGTGGACGCCAACGCCGAGCACATGCCCGGGGACGATGCGCTGCTCGACATCGCCATCCTCGGAGTCGCGCGGCTCAACCGCAAGTACGGTCCCGCTGCCGGCGGCGATCGCTTCCTGCTGCTGCATCGCCGCCGCCTGTGGAGTGAAAGCGAACAGCGCTGGATGGGCTGGGAGCGCAAGCGCGGCAAGCTCGAGGAGCTGAACCGGCTGCTGCGCGGCGCCACCGACACCACTTACGTGACCAGCACCGGCAAGACTCCCTGGGTGCCGGCCGGCGTGCGCTACGTGCTCACGCTCGACGCCGACACGCGCGTACCGCGCGAAGCGCCGCGGCGCCTCATCGGCAAGATGGCGCATCCGCTCAATCGCCCACGCTTCGATCCGAAGCTCGGCCGCGTGGTCGACGGTTATGCCATCCTGCAGCCGCGCGTCGCGTTCTCGCTGCCGGTCAACGTCGAGGCCTCGCCCTTCCAGCGCGTGTTCTCGGGCGCCTCGGGCGTGGATCCCTACGCCGCGGCGGTCTCGGACGTCTACCAGGACCTGCTCGGCGAAGGCTCGTTCGCCGGCAAGGGCATCTACGACGTCGACGCCTTCGAGGCGGCGCTCGCCGACCGGGTGCCCGAGAGCACGCTGCTGTCGCACGACCTGTTCGAAGGCATCTTCGCGCGCGCCGGCCTGGCCTCGGACGTCGAAGTGGTCGAGGAATTCCCGGCGCGCTACGACGTGGCCTCGCTGCGCCAGCACCGCTGGGTGCGCGGCGACTGGCAGCTGCTGCCGTGGATTTTCGGCCGCGCCGACGCCGGCGCCAGGATCCACAACCGCGGCGTGACGCGCACGCCGCTCATCGGCGTGTGGAAGATGCTCGACAACCTGCGCCGTTCGCTCACGGCGCCGATGTCGCTGGCGGCGCTGGTGGCCGGATGGACGCTGCCCGCCGAAGCGGCCTTCGGCTGGACCCTGTTCGTGGTGCTGGCGCTGGGCTTTCCGCCCTTGTTGCCGGCGCTCGCCGGCACCATTCCGCGCCGCTCGACGGTCACGCTGCGCAGCCACGCGCGCGCGGTGCTCGGCGATTTCGCGATGGCCTGGGCACAGGCCGGCCTGCTGGCCTCGATGCTGGCCTACCAGGCGTGGCTCATGTGCGATGCCATCGGCCGCACGCTGTGGCGCGTGTACGTCTCCCGGCGGCACCTGCTCGAGTGGATTCCCGCGGACCTGCTCGGCAGCATGCGCAACAGCCTGCAGGGTTTTTACCAGCGCATGCTGCGCGGCGTGCTGTTGACCGTGGGCGTCGCGACGGTGCTGCTCATCGCCTGCGGCGGGCGCATCCCCGCCATCGCGCTGCCTTTCATCGCCGTGTGGCTGATCGCGCCGGCGATCGCCTGGCGCATCAGCCAGACGCCGACGGCGGCCGCCCGGTCCGAGCTCGACGCCGGGCAGCAGCGCGAGCTGCGCCTGATCGCGCGCCGCACCTGGCGATTCTTCGAGACTTTCGTCACCGCCGAAGACAACCACCTGCCGCCCGACAACTTCCAGGAAGATCCGCAGGGCGTGCTCGCGCACCGCACCTCGCCCACCAACATCGGCCTCTACCTGCTCTCGGTGGTGGCGGCGCGCGACTTCGGCTGGTGCGGGCTGCGCGACGCACTGGATCGCATCGAGTCCACGCTCGACACGCTCGGGCGCATGGATCGCTTCCGCGGGCATCTCTACAACTGGTACGACAGCCGCGACCTGCGGCCGCTCGATCCGCGCTACGTGTCCTCGGTGGATTCCGGCAACCTCGCCGCGCACCTGATCACGCTCGCGGGCACGTTCCGCGAATGGCAGCAGGAAGTCGCGCCGCCGCACGACGCGGTCGCGGGCCTCATGGATTCGCTCGAGCTGGCGCGCGAGGCGCTGCGCGAATTCCGCTTCGAGCCGGGCCACTCGATCACGCGCCCGATGGTGCTGACGGCCTTCGCCGACCTCGAGAAGGCGCTGCGCCCCTCCGGAGATCCGCGGGGCGCGCTGCACGATGACCTCGCGAGCGCGGCCGAGCGTGCCTCGACGCTGGTCGACATGGTGCGCACCGTCGCGAGCGAGGCGCACGCCGGCCGCGATTCGGACCTGGTGTACTGGGTCGAGGCCACGCGCCGCACCATCGACAGCTGGCGCAGCGACCTGCTGGCGCGCGACCCGGCGGGCTTCATCGTCGAGCACCTCGAGGAGCTCGCGCAGACCGCGCTCGGGTTCGCGCGCGACATGCAGTTCGGCTTCCTGCTCGACGGCCAGCGCAAGCTGCTGTCCATCGGCTATCGCGCCGCCGAGGGCACGCTCGATCCGTCCTGCTACGACCTGCTCGCCTCGGAGGCGCGGCTCGCGAGCTTCGTGGCGATCGCCAAGGGCGACGTGCCGGCGCGGCACTGGTTCCGCCTGGGCCGCACCGTGACGCCGATCGGCGCGGGCGCGGCGCTGGTGTCGTGGTCAGGCTCGATGTTCGAGTACCTGATGCCGGACCTGGTGCTGCGCGCGCCGAATGGCAGCCTGCTGGCGCAGACCAGCCGCCTCATCGTCAGGCGCCAGATCCGCTACGGCGCGGAACGCGGGCTGCCCTGGGGCGTCTCCGAGTCGGCGTACAACGCCCGCGACCTCGAGCTCACCTACCAGTACTCGAATTTCGGCGTGCCAGGCCTGGGCCTCAAGCGCGGCCTGTCGGAGGACACGGTGATCGCGCCCTACGCCACCGGCCTCGCCGCGATGGTCGACGGCCAGGCCGCGCTCGCTAACTACCAGCGGCTGGCCGCGATCGGCGCGCGCGGCCGCTACGGCTACGTCGAGGCCGTGGACTTCACGCCGAGCCGCGTGCCCGAGGGCGAGACCTGCGTGCAGGTGCGCTGCTACATGGCGCATCACCAGGGCATGAGCATCGTGGCGATCGCCAATGCGCTCGGCGACGGCCGCATGCGCGAGCGCTTCCACTCCGATGTCGCGGTGCAGGCCACCGAGCTGCTGTTGCAGGAGCGCACGCCGCGCGACGTGTCGGTGGCGCACCCGCGCGCCGAGGAGGTGGGCACCGCCCCGCACCTCACCGACCTGCAGGTACCCGAGCTGCGCCACCTCAAGAGCCCGCACGACTCGGCGCCGCAGACCCACCTGCTGTCGAACGGCCGCTACGCGGTCATGGTCACCGCCGCCGGTTCGGGCTACAGCCGCTGGAACGACCTGGCGATCACGCGCTGGCGCGAGGACGCGCAGCGCGACGACACCGGCAGCTTCTTCTATCTCAGGGATCTCGAGAACGGCCGCGTGTGGACCGCGGGTTACCAGCCGGTGGCCGCGGCGCCGGCCTCGTACGACGTGAGCTTCACCGAGGACCGCGCCGAGATCACCCGCAACGAAGGCGATCTCACCAGCCGCCTCGAGATCCAGGTCTCCTCGGAGGACGACGCCGAAGTGCGACGCCTGTCGATCGGCAACGCGTCGGCGCGCACCCGCGAGATCGAAGTGACCTCCTATGCCGAGCTGGTGCTCGGCAGCCAGGCCGCCGACGTCGCCCATCCCGCGTTCTCGAAGATGTTCGTGCGCACCGAGTTCGTCGCGCGCCAGGGCGTGCTGCTCGCGAACCGGCGCCGGCGCGCCCCCGACGAGCCGGAGGTCTGGGCCTCGCACCACGCAGTCATCGAATGCGCCGAGGCCAGCGGGCCGGAAGTCGAGACCGACCGGTTGCGCTTCATCGGGCGCGGCCGCGAGCTGCGCGCGCCGCTCGCCATGCTCGAGGGCCGCAACCTCTCGGGTACCGTGGGCACGGTGCTCGACCCGGTGTTCGCGCTGCGCTACCGGGTCAAGGTGCCGGCCGGCGCCACGGTGCGCCTCGCCTTCTGGACCTGCGTGGCGGCGGGTCGCACGCAGGTGCTGGAGATCGCCGACAAGCACCGCGATCCCAACGCGCACACGCGCGCCGCGACGCTGGCGTGGACGCAGGCGCAGGTGCAGCTGCGCCACCTCGGCATCGACGCCTCGCTGGCCAATCTCTTCCAGCAGCTCGCCGGCCGCATCCTGTTCGCCGACGCCGCCGCGCGCGCGCCCGCGGATGTCATCCAGCGCAATGCCGCGGGTCCGTCCGCTCTTTGGGCGCAGGGCATCTCGGGCGACCTGCCCATCGTGCTGGTGCGCATCGAGGAACCCGACGAGCTGCCGGTGGTGCGCCAGCTGCTGCAGGCGCACGAATACTGGGGCATCAAGCGGCTGTCGGTGGACCTGGTGATCCTCAACGAGCGCGGCGCGTCGTACATCCAGGACCTGCACCATGCGCTCGAGTCCATGGTGCGCGTCGCGCAGGGCCGGCCGCGCATCGCCGGCACCGACACGCGCGGCAAGGTGTTCGTGCTGCGCAGCGACCTGGTCACGCCCGAGACCCGCGGCGCGCTGCTCGCGGTGGCGCGCGTGGTGCTGTCCGGCCGGCGCGGCAGCCTCGCCGACCAGGTCGAGCGCATGCAGCCCACGCCCACTCCCGCGCCGCGCCAGCCGCGCCGCGCGCCGCCCGCCTCGCTGCCCGGCGATTCCGAGGCGGGACGCGAGCTCGAGCTGTTCAACGGCATCGGCGGCTTCGCGGCGCAGGGCCGCGAGTACGTGGTCGCCGCCACCGGCGGCGTGGTGACGCCCGCGCCCTGGATCAACGTGATCGCCAATCGCGGCTTCGGCTTCCAGGTGTCGACCGACGGCGCGGGCTTCACCTGGGCGCGCAACAGCCGCGAGAACACGCTCACGCCGTGGAGCAACGACCCGGTCACCGACCGCGCCGGCGAGGCTATCTACCTGCGCGACGAGGACAGCGCCGAGCTGTGGAGCCCGACGCCGGCGCCCATCCGCCTGCCCGATGCCTGGTATTCCTGCGCGCACGGCTTCGGCTACAGCCGCTTCGAGCAGCGCTCGCACGGCATTTCGCTGGAGCTCACGCTCACCGTGGCGGCCGAGGATCCGGTGCGCATCGCGCGGCTGGTGGTGCGCAACGATTCGCCGCGCGTCCGCCACCTGTCGCTGACGCACTACCTCGAGTGGGTGCTGGCGCCGGCGCGCGTGCAGGGCGCGCCGCACGTGATCACCGAGCGCGACGCGGCCAGCGGCGCATTGCTGGCGCGCAATCCCTGGAACCCCGCGTTCCGCGGCGTGGCGTTCGCCGACCTCGGCAACCTCGACACCGAATGGACCTGCGATCGCCGCGAATTCCTCGGGCGCCATGGCACGCTGGATGCGCCGGCCGCGCTGGTCAGCGGCGCGCCGCTCGCCGGGCGCGCGGGCGCGGCGCTCGATCCCTGCGCGGCGCTGCGCCACCGCTTCGAGCTCGCGCCGGGCGAGAGCGCCAGCTTCACGCTGCTGCTCGGCGAGGCGCCCGATGCCGAAGCCGCGCGCGCGCTGATCGCGCGCCACCGCGGCGTCGATTTCAACGCCCTGCTGTCGCAGGTGCGCGCGCAGTGGACCGAGCTGCACTCGCACGTGCAGGTGCGCACGCCGGATCGCGGGCTCGACATCATGATGAACGGCTGGCTGCTCTACCAGGCGCTGGCCTGCCGCACCTGGGCGCGCGCGGCGTTCTACCAGTCGAGCGGCGCGTACGGATTCCGCGACCAGCTGCAGGATGCGATGGCGCTGGGCATTGCGAATCCCGCGTTGCTGCGCGAGCAGATCCTGCGCGCGGCCGGACGGCAGTTCCCCGAGGGTGACGTGCAGCACTGGTGGCTGCCGCACAGCGGCCAGGGCGTGCGCACGCACATCTCGGACGATCGCGTGTGGCTGGCGTTCGTCACGGCGCACTACATCCAGCTCACCGGCGATCGCGCCATCCTCGACGTGGAGATTCCCTTCATCGAAGGGCCGCCGCTGCCGCCCGAGCAGCACGATGCGTTCTTCGAGCCCTCGGTGTCGGACGAGCGCGCTTCGCTGTTCGAGCACTGCCGCCGCGGGCTCGATGGCGTCGGGCTCGGCGCGCACGGCCTGCCGCTGATCGGCACGGGCGACTGGAACGACGGCATGAATCGCGTCGGCGAGCATGGCCGCGGCGAGAGCGTGTGGCTCGGCTGGTTCCTGCACGCCACGCTCAACGCGTTCGCGCCGCTGGCGCGCGAGCGCGGCGAGCTCACGCTCGCCAGCGAATGGACCGCGCTCGCCACCCGCCTGCGCAGCGCGCTCGAGCAACACGCCTGGGACGGCGACTGGTACCGCCGCGGCTTCTACGACGACGGCACGCCGCTCGGCTCCGCCGACAACGACGAATGCCGCATCGACGCCATCGCGCAATCGTGGGGCGTGATCTCCGGGGCCGCCAACCCGGCCCGCGCCGCGCGCGCCATGGAATCGCTGGAAGCGCACCTGTTGAACCGCGATCCGCCGCTGGCGCGGCTGTTCACGCCGCCCTTCGAGAAGTCGCTGCAGGAGCCGGGCTACGTGAAGGCCTATCCACGCGGTATCCGCGAAAACGGCGGCCAGTACACGCACGCGGCCGCGTGGACCGTGATCGCGTTGGCCCTGCTGCGCAAACCGGAGCGCGCCATGGCGGTGTTCAACATGCTGAACCCGGTGCAGCGCACGCGCACGCGCGCCGACGTGCAGCGCTACAAGGTCGAGCCGTACGCGGTCGCCGCCGACGTCTACGGCGAGGCGCCACACGAGGGACGCGGCGGCTGGACCTGGTACACCGGCTCGGCGGGCTGGCTGTACCGCGCGGCGCTGGAGTGGATCCTCGGTTTCCGGCTGCGCGAAAACCAGCTGACGCTGGCGCCGTGCGTGCCGGCCGACTGGCCGGGATACACGATCTCGTACCGGCATCGCGGCACGCCGTACGAGATCCACGTCGAACGGGCGATCCCCGACGGCGTCATGCAGATCACGCTCGATGGCAGCCCGCTGGGTCCCGGGCGCAACGCCATCGACCTGGTGGCCGACGGTCGCGAACACGTGCTGCGCGTGGCCTGGCTGGCCGCGGTGGCGCAGGACGCGCCCGCCTCCTCGCGCCTCTAGCCGGCGGTCGCCGGTCTAACCACTCTTGCGGCGCGTCGCGCCGCGTGACTCGGCCTCGGGCAGCCACGGCTTGCCGGTGCGCGACTCGATGTAGGCGCGCAGCAGCCGCCGCACGACCTGCGACGGCGTTGCATCCTCCTCGGCGCACAGCCGCTCGAAGACCGCCTTCTTGCGCGGGTCGATCAGGATGGTGAGCCGCGCGGTGCGTTCTTCCAGTGCCAAGCGAAAACCCCCGTGAGCCCGGTGTGCGTTAGATGATAATAGTATTCACATTTGAACCACATCCTGCAACACTACGTCCCGGTCCTCCTCGCTTGGGCGGGCGGTGACAATCGGTTCCTCTTCCATGCTGTTCGCAACTGTCGCGCTGCTCGCCGCCTGGGCGTGCATCGGCATGTGCGGACTGCTGCGCCCGTCGAGCATCGCGCTGGTGCGGCGCGTGCTGTTTCCGCTCGGGGCCTGCGTCGGCGTCGCGATCGCGGTGCTCGGCGCCGCCGGCATCGCCACGCCGGCGAGCCAGCTGCTGCTGCCGATCGGCCTGCCCGACCTGCCCATGCACCTGCGGCGCGACCCGCTCAGCGACGTCTTCCTGTTCCTGCTCGGCTCCGCGTCGGCGGGCATCTCGTTGTTCGGCGCCGGCTACTTCCGCGCCAGTGAGGGCACGGCGCCCGGGCTGCTGTGCCTGCAGTACCACGTGTTCCTGGCCAGCATGGGCTTCGTGCTGCTGGCCGACGACGCGTACGCCTTCATGGTGTCGTGGGAGACCATGGCGCTGTCGTCGTACTTCCTGGTCACCACCCAGCACCGCATACCGGAGATCCGCAGCGCCGGCTTCATCTATCTGCTCATCGCGCACCTGGGCGCGATCGCAATCCTGCTCGCGTTCGGCGTGCTCCAGGGAGGCAGCTGGCAATTCACCTTCGACGCCATGCGCGCCGCGCAGCTGTCGCCCGCGTGGGCGACCGCGGCTTTCTGCCTGGCGCTGTTCGGATTCGGCGCCAAGGCGGGGCTGGTGCCGCTGCACGTGTGGCTGCCCGAGGCGCACCCGGCCGCGCCGTCGCCGGTCTCGGCGCTGATGAGCGGCGTCATGCTCAAGACCGCGCTGTACGGCATGTTGCGCGTGGCGTTCGACCTGCTCGGCACGCCGGTGTGGTGGTGGGGACTCGTGCCGCTCGCCATCGGCCTGTTCACCGCGGTCTACGGCGTGGTGTTCGCCGCGGCGCAGACCGACATGAAGCGTCTGCTCGCGTTCTCCTCCATCGAGAACATCGGCATCCTCTTCACCGGCGTCGGCCTCGCGATCGTGTTCCGCGGCGCGGGCATGGAGGCGCTCGCCGCGCTGGCGCTGATCGCGGTGCTGTACCACGCGATCAATCACGCCTTCATGAAGAGCCTGCTGTTCCTCGGCACCGGCGCGGTGCTGCACGCCACCGGGCAGCGCAACCTCGGGCGCCTCGGCGGATTGATCCATCGCATGCCCTGGGTCGCCTGGCTCACGTTGGTCGGCGTCCTGGCCATCGCCGGCCTGCCGCCTCTCAATGGATTCGTCTCCGAGTGGCTGCTGTTGCAGGCGTTCCTGTCGGCGCACGAGGTGCCGCACACCTTCGTCAACATGCTGTTGCCGCTGGGCGCAGCCGTGATCGCGCTGGCCGCGGCGCTGGCCGCGTATGTCATGGTCAAATTCTTCGGCGTCACGTTTCTCGGGCAGCCGCGCGAAGCCGCGCTGACCGGGGCGCACGACGCCGGCTGGCTCGAGCGTAGCGGGCTGGCGTGGCTGGCGCTCGGCTGCGTCGTGCTCGCGTTCCTGCCTTCGCAGGTGGTCGGATTGCTGGGCCACGTGCCCGAGCACCTCGGCTTCAAGGCGGCGGTCGCGCCGTCGAGCTGGTGGCATTTCGTTCCCGTGGCGTCGCGCGAGGCGGCGTACGCGCCGCTCGTCTTCCTGCTGGCCATCGTCGGCACGGTTGGCGTCACCGTCTGGCTGGTGAGGCGGGTCTATCGCCGCCGCGAGCGCCGCGGTCCGCCCTGGGATTGCGGGTTCGCGCGGCTGGACGCGCGCATGCAGGATACGGCGGAAGGGTTCGGACAGCCGATCCGGCACATCTTCCTGTCCTTCTTCGACATGCGGCGGGAGCTCCCCACGCCGTTCGACCCGGCGCCGCACTACAAGGTCGAGGTGGGCGACCGCCTGTGGCGCGCGCTCTATCTACCGCTGGGACGCGCCGTGCAGCGCGTCGCCGAGGCGGTGGCCTGGCTCCAGCAGGGCCGCATCGCCACCTACCTGCTGTTCAGCTTCGTGACCCTGATGATCCTGCTGGTGTTCGTGTTGTGAGCGCGCTGCCCTGGTTCACGCAAGGCCTGGAAGTCGTCGCCGCGCTGCTGCTCGCGCCGCTGTTCGTGGGCTGGGTCAACCAGTGCCGCGCGTGGTTGCAGAACAAGTCCGCGCCGAGCCTGCTGCAGCCATACCGCGCCATTCGCAAGCTGTTCCACAAGGATGCGGTGCTGGCGTCGAGCGCTTCGTCGCTGTTCCGTCTCGCGCCGTACGTGGTCTTCGGCACCATGGTGTGCGCCGCGGCCATCATTCCCTCGCTGGGCACGCGCCTGCCATTCTCCAACGCGGCCGACGCCATCGCGCTGGTGGGCCTGTTCGCGACCGCGCGGGTATTCATGTCGCTTGCGGCCATGGACGTGGGCACCGCCTTCGGCACCCTGGGCGCGCGGCGTGAAATGCTGGTCGGCTTCCTCGCCGAGCCCGCGCTGCTGATGGTGATCTTCCTCGCCTCGCTGATCTCCGCGAGCACCGCGCTGCCCGCCATCTCCGAGAGCATCGCGACCCGCGCGCTCGGCCTCTATCCAAGCCTGGCGTTCACCGGCGTGGCATTCCTGCTGGTGCTGCTCGCCGAAAACGCGCGCATCCCGGTCGACAACCCGGCCACCCACCTCGAGCTCACGATGATCCACGAGGCGATGCTGCTCGAGTACTCGGCCCGGCACCTGGCGCTCATGGAGTGGTCGGCCGCGCTCAAGCTGCTCAACTACGCATGCATCGGCTTCGCGCTGTTCCTGCCCTGGGGCGTGGCGACCGGCGACGCGCCCGGGCCGGTCGCGCTGCTGGCGGCGGTGCCGCTGCTATTGCTCAAGCTCGCCGTCGCCGGCCTCGCGCTCGCCTTCATCGAGACCGTGTCGGCGAAGCTGCGCATCTTCCGCGCGCCCGAGTTCCTCGCCACCGCCTTCCTGTTCGCGGTGCTCGGCCTGCTGGTCCACCTGTTGCTGGAGACGGCATGAACGCGCTGCCGTTCGACCTGCAGCTGCTGAACACCTTCGCGGCCCTGCTGCTGCTCACCTCCTTCGCGATGTTGTCGCAACGGCGCGTGGTCACCATGGTCAACCTGCTCGCCCTGCAGGGCATGCTGCTCGGCGCCGCGACCCTGCTGCTGGCGTGGCGCACCGGGCAGGCGCACCTGTACGTGTCCGGCGCGCTCACGCTGGCGCTCAAGGCGCTGTTCCTGCCGTGGCTGCTGCACCGGCTGATCCGCCGGCTCGGCGTGTACTGGGACAGCGAACCGCTGCTGAACATCGCGGGCACCATGCTGGTCGGATTGCTGATCGTGATCTTCGCCTTCGCACTCGCCCAACCCATTGCCGCGCTCGCCACCACCACCACGCGCAGCTCCATCGGCATCGCGGTCGCGGTGGTGCTGCTCGCGTTCATCACCATGATCACGCGCCGCAAGGCCATGTCGCAGGTGGTGGGTTTCCTGTCGATGGAGAACGGCCTCTTCTTCGGCGCCATGAGCGCCACCTACGGCATGCCGATGATCGTCGAGCTCGGCGTGGCGCTCGACATCCTGGTGGCCATGCTGGTGCTGGGCGTCTTCTTCTTCCAGATACGCGAGCAGTTCGACAGCCTCGACCTGCACCACCTGGAAAACCTGCGCGAGGACCGGTAGTGGAAATCCTGCTGCTGCTCACCATCCCGCTCGCCGGCGCCGTGTTGCTCGCGCTGTACGGCGCGCGCCGCTGGGCGCCCGAGGCCAACGTGTTCGTGAGCCTGCTCACGTTCGTCGCGGCCTGCGCGCTCACCGCGCGGGTCATCGCGGGCGGTGCGTTCACCGCCCTCCAGGCGCAGTTCTTCATCGATCCCTTCAACGTGTTCCTGGTGGCGCTCACCTCGTTCGTGAGCCTCACCACTTCGCTGTTCTCGCGCCCGTACATGCGCATCGAGCGCGAGCACGGGCGCGTGAACAACACGCAGCTGCGGCTGTTCCACAGCATGTACCAGCTGTTCATCGCCGCCATGCTGGTCGCGCTCACCACCAACAACATGGGACTCATGTGGGTGGCGATGGAGGCGGCCACGCTCTCGACGGTGCTGCTGGTCACGCTGTATCGCACGCCGGCGAGCCTCGAGGCCGGCTGGAAGTACTTCATCCTGTGCGGCGTGGGCATCGCGCAGGCGCTGTTCGGCACCATCCTGCTGTACTTCGCCTCCGAGAAGATCCTCGGCGCCGAAGGCATGGGCGCGCTGCTGTGGACCAACCTGAACACCGTGAAGGACCAGCTCGAACCCACGGTGCTGAGTCTCGCCTTCGTGTTCCTGCTGGTCGGCTACGGCACCAAGGTGGGACTCGCGCCGCTGCACAACTGGCTGCCGGACGCGCACGCCGAGGGCCCGACGCCGATCTCCGCGGTGCTGTCCGGGCTGCTGCTGAACGTGGCGATCTACGCGGTGGTCCGCTGCAAGGTGCTGGTGGAAGGCGCGCTGCAGTCCGCGCTGCCTTCGCAGATGCTGATGGGCTTCGGCCTGGTGTCGGTGGTGCTGGCCGCGTTCTTCCTCTGGCGCCAGCGCGACATCAAGCGCCTGTTCGCCTACTCCTCCATCGAGCACATGGGCATCATCACCTTCGCCTTCGGCATGGGCGGACCGGTGGCCAACTTCGCCGCGCTGCTGCACATGACCGTGCATTCGCTGACCAAGTCGGCCATCTTCTTCGCCGTCGGTCACGCCGCGCAGAAGGCGGGCACGCAACTCATGGACGATATCCGCGGGCTGATCACCGTGAACCCGACCGTGGGCTGGGGCCTGATGCTCGGGTCGCTCGCCATCCTCGGCATGCCGCCCTTCGGTGTGTTCGCCAGCGAGTTCCTGGTGCTCACCACCGCGATGCGCGAGCAACCCTGGGCGACGCCCATCCTGCTCATGGCGCTCGGCGTGGCATTCGCCGCCATCTTCCGCCGCGTGCAACCCATGGTGTTCGGCGAGACCACCGCGAAGCGGCTGCCGCACCCTCCGGCGCTGCTGCCGGTGTTCACGCACCTCGCGGTGGTGCTGATGCTCGGGCTCTTCATTCCGCCGTACCTTGCCGACTGGTTTCGCCTGGCGGCCGGCCTGATCGCGGGGCACTGACATGCCGTTGCGCAGCCTGCTGGAACGCACCACACGCCTGCCGGGCGCGCTCGATGTGCGCCGACTCGATGTCACGCAGGACGCCTGGCTCGCCTGCGCGCAGGACGTGGCGGCGCGCAACGGGCGCCTGCTCGCGATGTGGGTGGACGGCACGCAACCCGTGAAGGTATTCGCCGCGTTGCTCGCCGAGCCCACGGTGCTGCTGCTGGTGCTCGAACTGCCCGGGCCGGGCTCGACCTACAACAGCCTCGCCGAGCTGTTTCCCGCCGCGCGCCGCATGCAGCGCGCCCTGGCGGATCTCAGCGGCGTGCGCGCGCGGGATTTCGACCAGCGGCCGTGGCTGCGCCACGCGGCCTGGGCGGCCGACTATCTACCGCTGTCCGCCGGCCCGGAGCCGCGGCCCGCGCCCGCGCCCGCGCCCGCGGGCAACGTGGACCACTATCCCTTCGTGCGCGTCACCGGCGAAGGCGTGCACGAGATCCCGGTCGGGCCGGTGCATGCGGGCACCATCGAGCCCGGCCACTTCCGTTTCTCCGTCGTGGGCGAAAAGGTCCTGAAGCTCGAGGCGCGGCTCGGCTACGTGCACAAGGGCATCGAGCGGCGATTCACCGGATTGCGGGCCAATGAAGGCCATCGCCTGGCGGCGCGCGTGTCGGGTGACTCGGCGGTGGCGTTTTCGTGGGCCTACTGCCAGGCGTACGAGGCCCTCGCGACCGCGACGGTGCCCGCGCGCGCCACCTGGCTGCGGGCGCTGGCGCTGGAGTGCGAGCGCGTGGCCAACCACCTGGGTGATCTCGGTGCGCTGGGCAATGACGCGGGATTCGCCTTCGGCCAGGCGCAGTTTTCGCGACTCAAGGAACAGTGGCTGCGCGCGCAGGCGGCGGCCCTCGGCGCGCGCTACCTGCTCGACTACGTGGTTCCCGGTGGCGTTCCCGAGAACGCCGACGCGGCCGCGCTCGCAGACCTGGCCTCCTGCGCCACCGAAACCGCGGCCCAGGCGAATGCGCTGCGCGGCATCTACGACGAACACGCCGGCGTGCGAGACCGTTTCGCCGGCGCCGGCATCGTGTCGCCGGAGCTCGCGGCACGCCTCGGCCTGTGCGGCCTCGCCGGACGCGCCAGCGGCCAGGTGCACGATCTGCGCGCCGACCTGCCGCTGCCACCGTACGAC